>CAYTSL010000149.1:0-5145 GCA_964440415.1 uncultured Flavobacteriaceae bacterium | reverse complement strand
ACCTGCTGCATCTTCACAATCTGTGGCTGAATTGGTTTTTGCACATCTTTATGGAGGTGTACGCTTTTTACACGATTCTAACAGAAACATGCCTTTAGATGGTGATACAAAATTTAAAGCATTAAAAAAGAATTACGCTAAAGGAGTTGAATTAAGAGAAAAGACTTTAGGAATTATCGGATTTGGCAGAATTGGACAGGAAACTGCTAAAATAGGATTAGGTGTTGGCATGAAAGTAATTGCCAGTGATATGTTTGTGGATAAAGCAACGATCAATTTAGATTTCTTTGATGGTCAGTCTGTAGATTTCGAAATAAATACGATTCCTATGGCGGAATTGCTAAAACAATCTGATTTCATCTCATTACATGTGCCAGCTCAAAAGAATTATGTGATTGGAAAAGCTGAATTTGACTCGATGAAAGATGGTGTTGCCATAATAAATGCTGCAAGAGGTGGTGTAATTAATGAAGTAGAATTGGTCAAAGCACTTGAAAGTGGTAAAGTTGCTTTTGCAGGTTTGGACACTTTCGAAAGTGAACCTACACCTGCCGTTCAAGTATTAATGAATGGAAGAATTTCTTTAACTCCTCACATTGGTGCTGCAACCAATGAAGCACAAGATAGAATTGGTACAGAGTTAGCTACTCAAATAAAAGATTTACTTCTTGTCGATAAAAACTAACCGTTTATAGAATAAATTTTTTATTCAAATGAAAATTAAAGCCTTAACAAAACTGTTAAGGCTTTTTTTATGTAATTTGAGGTTCAATTAATTTTATAAAAAAAACAAAAATGGCAGGAATTTTAGACTTATTAAACAGTGATCTAGGTAAAACAATTATTAGTGGTGTAGCAGGCTCAACTGGACAAGACCAAGGGAAAACAGGAGGCTTATTAAGTATGGCTTTACCAGTATTAATGAAAGCAATGGAACGTAATGCTTCAACTCCAAAAGGAGCTGAAGGATTAATGGGAGCTATTAGTGGTAAACACAACGGAAGCATTTTAGATAACCTTGGTGGTTTATTTGGTGGTGGTGTTGATGATGGAGTAAAGCAAGATGGTAGCAAAATTTTAGGTCATATCTTAGGAGATAAAAGAGCTGGTGTTGAACAAGTATTAGGTCAAAAATCTGGTATGGATTCTGGAGCTGTTGCAGATATAATGAAAGTTGCTGCTCCACTTTTAATGGGTGTATTAGGTAAACAAGCTAGCCAACAAGGTGTTAGTTCTGCTGGAGATTTAAGCGGATTACTTGGTGGATTACTTGGTGGTGCTAGTAAAACTGGTCCAGTTACTCAAGAACAAACTTTTCTTGAAAAAATGTTAGATAGCGATGGAGATGGTAGCATTATTGATGATGTTGCAGGAATGGTATTAGGACAAGCAACTAAAGGAAAAGGTGGACTTGGTGGATTATTAGGTGGACTTTTTGGGAAAAAATAAATTTTACTTAAAATAAATTTTTGAAGCCAAACTCTCGTTTGGCTTTTTTTATGTTAAAACAGTAATAATCCGTTTAAAAAAGTACTTTTTTTTGTAAATTACTATAAATGAATAGTCATGAAATATCTTTTATTAGTTGGTCTCATCTGCATTTTTGCATTTAGTTGCAATACATCAAAAAAAACAACAACCAATTCGTCTAAATCTATAAATACTGCTCAACAGGATACTGTCAGAATTGCTAATGAAGAACTAGAATATGAGATTATAATTATTGATCCCGGATTTAACTCTTGGCTATTTTCTAGAGCTCGTCAAAGAGGGTTTTACGACCAGAATTATTTTGAATCCAGAAACAGAGTTTTGGTAAATGAGTGGAATCAAAGGGTCCTTCAGCCAATGCGATACGATCCTAATCTATATGAAATGCAAATTAACTATGAGCACAATATCGATTACGGATATGAAGTGAATTATTTACTTTATAACTATTTTCTATACTTTCAGTTAAACTATAATCAACGTTTATCCTCTTTTGTTCCAAGAATTTAAATAGTTCACTTATCTTTGCAAAGATTTTAAAATCACTATGCAAAAGTTCAAGCAAAAATGGGAAATATCTAAAAACTGGCAACTGCTTTACCCTCTTTTTGGTGTTTTAGGATTGATATATGGCGCCTACAAGCTATCAGCTTTAATTTATGATGATTCTATTTTTTTTAATGTAATTGGTACAGCAATACTATTTTTTGTTTTACTGAAGATTACTGTGTTTATTTTAAAAAAATTAGAAAAACGCTGGACTGTAAATGAAAGATGGAAAATCATAAAATTATTTATGATTTTTGGTATTACAGGTACTACATCTTTATACGTAACAACGCCAATTTTTAATGCAATAGGGTTAACCAAAGATGCTTTTAGCGAAAATGCCTTTTATCTCATACTTTATTATGTTATCAAGTTTTTTGCAATATTACCTTTTTATAAAATATTACTTTTAATCTTCGGATGGATTTTTAGTGAGTATAAATTCTTCTTTTCTTTTGTAAAAAAGATGCTTGATCGATTTCGATTTAAAAGATCTATTAAGGAATGACAATGCTACAATTAAAAGAACATTTTGCAAGTAAGATATTAGTGATTGTACTAACTATTGTGCTTGTAACGCCTTTATTTGTTAAGCTTAACCACATTTTTGAAGACCATAAACACGAAATTTGTAAAACACCTTATACCAATCATTTTCATGAACTCGAGATCGATTGTGAGTTTTATGATTTTAGGTTAAATACAGAGTTTAATTATTCTTATACTTTAGTAGATGTACCTGTGTTAACAGATATAACTCGATCTATAATATCTCAATATCACTTTGTAAGTGATTATCAACAACTTCAATTTTCATTAAGAGGTCCGCCTCAAACCGTTTAAAATTTACGAATGATTTTATTATTCAATTTTTATTTTAAACATTATGAAAACAAAAATATTACTGTTACTACTATTTGTAACTTCATTTATTTATTCTCAAAATAGCCTTTCAGGTCAGGTTTTAGATTCTGATAGCAAATCTGCTCTGGTATATGCTAATGTCTATTTCCCTGAACTAGAATTGGGAACAATGACAAACGAAATCGGACAATTCTCATTTGAAAACTTACCCAACGGTAACTTTAATATTGTTGTTTCCTTATTAGGATTTGAAACGTATTCAGAAGAAATCAAAATACTGCAAGGCAATCTACCATTAGCTCTATATTTGAATCCTTCAGCTGTCGAGATGGATGAGGTTATTGTTTCAACGCCCTTTCATCAACTTCAAGCTGATAATGTTATGAAAGTTGAACAGGAAAATATTTCTAACCTTAAAAAAAGTGGCGCTACTACCCTTTCTCAAGGTATTACAAATATTCCCGGAGTAGAAGTTATTAGTACGGGAAACAGCATCGGGAAGCCTGTGATTAGAGGCTTAAGTTCTAACCGAGTTTTGGTATATACTCAAGGTGTGAGATTAGAAAATCAGCAATTTGGTGCAGAACATGGTTTGGGTTTAAATGATGCAGGTATGGAAAGTGTGGAAGTCATTAAAGGTCCCGCTTCACTGCTCTATGGTAGTGACGCTCTTGGTGGCGTTTTATACTTTAATCCAGAACGATTCGCTCAAGCTAAAACTAAAAATGCTGATGCAAATTTTAACTATTACTCCAATACTCGTGGAAAAAGCACAAATATTGGGTTCAAACAATCCGGAGATTCTTTTAAATTTTTGATTAGAGGAAGTCATACAGAACATGCAGATTATAATACAAACCTTTACAGGGTAACCAATACACGTTTTAATGAAAAGGATTTAAAAGTAGGATTAGGATATCAGAAATTAAATTATAAAACAGAGTTGCGTTACAACCTAAACAGCTCTAAATTAGGTATTCCTGAAGAGATTGGCGTTCAAAATTCCAGGACCACTCCTTTGTTACCTTATCAAGAATTAGATAATCATATTTTGAGTAGTAAAACAAGTGTATTTTTTAAGGAATCCAGTTTAAAAATCAATTTAGGTTATACCTATAATGACAGAAAGGAATTTGAAGAACATGACCATCATGAAGATGAAGATCAAGCAGAACATGAGGAAGCGCTTGAAGCTGCTTTACACATGAAGCTTAAAACTTTCAATTACGATTTTAAATATAATTTACCACAAACAGGAAAGTTTGAAACTATAATTGGTGTACAAGGCATCAATCAGATCAATTCAAACTATGGTGAAGAATTACTTATTCCGGATGCTACCACTAACGATGTCGGTATATTAGCCACATCTCATATTCACTTTGAGAAGCTTGCTTTACAATTAGGTGCACGCTTTGATAATCGAACAATTGATGCCGATTTAATTGAAAATGAAAATGAGCGCTTAAACAAATCATTCAATAGCTTTAATGGAGCTGTAGGACTTAAAACAGAATTCACAGATAGGTTTGTGAGTAGACTTAATGTAGCCTCTGGATTTAGAGCACCAAATTTAGCCGAATTAACATCCTATGGTTCTCATGAAGGTTCCAACCGTTTTGAGATTGGTAACAGCAATCTCAAAAACGAGCAAAACCTACAGGCCGATTTAGCATTAGAATATAAAAGCGATCATTTAGAGCTATCGGTTAACGGGTTTTACAACACGATAAATAATTACATTTACTTGTCACCAAATGGAGAAATTATAAATGAAGATCCAGTTTATGCCTATTTACAAAATAATGCCAAATTGTATGGAGGTGAAATAGAATTACACTTTCATCCACACCCTCTCGATTGGTTGCATATAGATAGTAGTTTTTCAAGCGTTACAGGAAAATTAGATGATGACTCCTATTTGCCTTTAATTCCAGCGAATAATTTAAACAATGTTTTAAGAGTGGAATTTGGCAAGACAAACTGGCTACAAAAGGGTTATGCTTTTTTTAAGGTGATTACAACTTTTGAACAAAACAATATTAACGAATTTGAAACAGTCACAGATGGTTATACCTTATTAGATGTCGGATTTGGAGGAAGTCTTAAGCTCTTCAGAAATGATTTGGATATTAGCATATCAGCCACCAATTTAATGGACAAAGAATACATAAGTCATTTATCAAGACTAAAATCTGATAACCTGTTAAATATGGGTCGAAGTGTTAATTTTGGAATGAG
>CAYTSL010000148.1:0-5159 GCA_964440415.1 uncultured Flavobacteriaceae bacterium | reverse complement strand
GCACACGGATTTCTTCTCGATTTTCAAGACGAAGATTCCATCCGGTTCAGAGACGCTGGAAAGCACATAAAGGAACCGATTATGCTGCCCAAAGAGGGACGCAAATAATAAGTACGGCTAATGGAACAGTTACAAAGTCTGGTTATACACGAGGCAACGGGAATTATGTGAAAATCAGGCATAATGCAACCTACTCTACACAATATTTGCATATGAGTAAACGCAAGGCAAAAGTTGGAGATTTTGTGAAACAAGGTGAAGTAATAGGATATGTTGGTAGTACAGGACTTGCTTCAGGCCCTCATGTGTGCTATAGGTTTTGGAAAAATGGAGCTCAAGTAGATCCGTACAAACAAAAACTACCAGAAGCCAAACCCATGGATCCAAACATGAAACCAATCTATTTTGAGTTCATAAAAAATCCTAAAAGAGCAATAGATAACATTTCATTTACAGAAACCAACTTATAAATTATGTCTTTAAAAAGCATCAACCCAACCCAAACAACTTCCTGGAACAAATTATCAGAACATTTTAAAGAGATCAAAAATACCCATATGAAAGATCTTTTTGAAAAGGATCCAGACAGGGCTCAAGATTTCAGCATAAAGTGGGATGATTTTTATGTGGATTATTCTAAAAACAGGGTGACTAAAAAGACACTAAATCTTTTGTTAGAGCTTGCAAATGAAATTGATCTTAAAGATGCTATAAGCAAATATTTTGGTGGTGACATCATCAACCAAACAGAAAAAAGAGCGGTATTACATACAGCACTTAGATCTACTAAAAATGATCAAGTTTTTGTTAATGGAGAAAATGTTATCCCTGAAATTTATTCTGTTAAAAATAAAATTGAAAAATTTACTAATAACGTAGTAAATGGAAATCTTAAAGGATTTACAGGTAAATCCTTTACACATGTTGTAAATATTGGAATTGGAGGGTCAGATCTTGGTCCAGCCATGGTGGTTGATGCCTTGCAGTATTACAAAAACCATTTAACAACATATTTTGTTAGTAATGTTGATGGTGACCATGTTAGTGAAATCATTAAAATTTTAGATCCAGAAACGACACTTTTTGTTATTGTTTCTAAAACTTTTACTACTCAAGAAACCCTATCAAACGCAAATACAATTAGGGAATGGTTTTTAAAATCGGCTAATACAGAAGCTATAGCAAAACATTTTGTAGCTGTTTCTACAAATATTGAAAAGGTTAAAGAATTTGGTATTGCCGAAGATAATATCTTCCCAATGTGGAGCTGGGTTGGTGGACGATTTTCACTTTGGAGTGCTGTTGGTTTAACTATTAGTTTAGCTGTTGGTTACAAGAATTTTGACTCGCTCTTAAAAGGTGCCCATAAAATGGATGCGCATTTTAAAAATGAAGAATTCAAATCAAACATTCCTGTAATTTTAGCCTTAATAAGTGTTTGGTATAACAACTTTTTTGAAGCTGAAACAGAAGCGATTATTCCTTATTCTCAATATTTAAACCAATTTGCTACGTATCTGCAACAAGGAATTATGGAAAGTAACGGCAAGGGTGTAGATAGAAGTGGCAACCCTATTAATTATGAGACAGGAACCATCATTTGGGGAGGACCTGGTACTAATGCCCAACATGCATTCTTTCAGTTAATACATCAAGGCACTAAATTAATTCCTGCAGATTTTATTGGCTTTGTAAAAAGCTTACATGGTAATAAAGACCATCACGATAAACTAATTTCAAATTATTTAGCTCAAACAGAAGCCTTATTAAATGGAAAACCCAAGGAAGATGTTTTAAATGAGTTAGAAGCTGCGGATTTGTCGAGGGAAGAAATAGAATTTCTTCTACCATTCAAGGTCTTTCAAGGAAATAAACCAACTAATAGCATTTTCATTAATAAACTTTCCCCAGAAAGCTTAGGAAAGCTAATTGCAATGTATGAACACAAGATTTTTGTACAAGGTATCCTCTGGAATATATTTAGTTATGATCAATCTGGCGTAGAATTGGGTAAACAGTTAGCTTCAACGCTTTTAGACGAAATAAACAACAAATCTTCTAACAGTCATGATTCGTCTACTGAAAACCTCTTAAACCACTACAAACAATAACGTTAGTATTGTTGAAAACTATGCCTCTTTAATATGACCAAAATCATGTTAAGAAAATTTACCTTTTGTATATTTGACGCGTAGAAATTCTAAACCCTTTGTTAATCTTTACTATCTAAGATTTTTAGAATTTTGCACAAAACTTATTAACTATAATTAATCCATTTTTGAAATGAAAAAAATTACTCATTTATTTACGGTAGTAGTAATGTTATTTACTGCACTAGCCTTTTCACAAAGTACGGTATCAGGATCCGTTATGGATTCAGGCATGAATTCACCGCTTCCAGGAGCAAACATTGTTGAAAAAGGTACAACTAACGGAACGACATCAGATTTTGATGGAAATTTCTCGTTAAAAACTCAATCAGCGTCCGGAGAAGTAGTAATCTCGTATGTTGGTTACAAACCAATGACTGTCGCATTTTCAGGTAATCAAAACTTGGGAGCTGTTAGTTTAGATACTGATAACACGCTTCAAGAAGTTGTTGTAATTGGTACTGGAATTATCGATTTAGCAGAAGGAAGAGATACTCCAGTTGCTGTATCTACCATTCAAGGTATTGATATTCAATTAAAAACTGCAGGTAACAATGAATTTGGTGAATCGTTTAAAAACACACCTTCTGTTTATGTGTCTGATCAAGGTGGAGGATTTGGTGATAGCAAGATTTTCTTAAGAGGTTTTGACCAAACTAATACTGCTTACTTATTAAACGGACAGCCTATCAATGGTATGGAAGATGGTAGAATGTACTGGTCTAACTGGTCTGGTATGGCAGATGTTGCCAATGTTGTGCAGGTGCAACGTGGTTTAGGAGCATCTAAACTTGCAATCTCTTCTGTTGGTGGTACAGTTAACATTGTATCTAAAACAACTGATAGAAATAAAGGTGGTTTTGTTAGAGTTATGGGCGGTAATGATAGCTACTTTAAAACTACAGCTGGTTATGACTCAGGTCTTAACGACAAAGGCTGGGCGTTTTCAGTGTTATTAGACCACTGGCAAGCGCATAGAAAATATTCTATTGGTACAGCAGGTCAAGGACAAAACTATTTGTTCTCTGTTGGATACAAGGCAAGTGAAAAGAGTTTATTTAACTTCTTACTAACTGGTGCACCACAATGGCATGACCAGAACTTCTCTGATGATCTAGAGAATTATGAAGAATTAGGTGAAAAACACAATGATAATACAGGGTTCTTAAATGGTGAGCGTTATACTGAAAGACGTAATTTCTACCATAAACCTGTTGCCAACTTAAACTGGGATTTGAACATCAATGAAAAATTAGATCTATCTACAGTATTGTATGCCTCATGGGGACGAGGTGGTGGAACAGGAAATGTTGGTGCAGGTCGTGTAAGAACAGATGCTCGTCAAATTGACTTTGATCAGATAGTTGAAAACAATATTGCTAATGCTGATGCCAATGGTAATGGAGATTTCGGAGGTTCATATATAAGAAGAGCTTCTGTTAATGCACATAACTGGTATGGCTTACTTTCTAACTTAAACATTGAGGCAAGTGAGAACTGGTCTTTAAATGTTGGGATTGATGCTAGAACATACAATGGTATCCACTTCCGTCAATTAAATGATGGTCTGGGATTGAATGGCTATGTTGATAACTTCAGAACAGATCGACCTTCAGATTATGTAGTTACAGGATTTTACGAAGCAGATCCATGGGATGCATTATTTAACAGGGCTAGTAACGACGAAAGATATTCTTACAACTATGAAGAAGTAATTAATTACTTAGGTGCATTTGGGCAGGCTGAATACAAAAAGGACAATTTTTCTGCATTCTTCCAGGGAGCACTATCTACTCAATCTTACCAAAGAGAAGGATTCTTTACTGGTAGAGGAAATGGTTTAGGCAAATCTGATAAAATTAATAAAACCGGATACAACCTTAAAGGAGGTTTAGCTTATAAAATAAATGATAATCACTCTATTTTTGGTAATGCAGGATTTTATTCTCGTCAACCATTTTTAGATAATATCTTTTCTGATATAAGATATGATAATGCATTGGCAAAACCTGATGTTGATAATGAAGAAATTTTAGGTTTTGAAGGTGGTTACAGATTTGAAAACCAAACCTTAAGACTAAATATAGATGTTTACAGAACAGAATGGGGTAACAGATTTATTGCAGTAAATGGTCCTGAACAACCTGGTCCCGATGGTATTTTAGATACAGGTGATGATGAATTCAGTACATACAGATTGACTGATGTAACTCAGGTTCACAAAGGAGTTGAATTTGATTTGGAGTACACACCTTTAGCTGCTAGTTGGAGCCTTTCTGGTTACGGTTCTATAGGAAACTGGAAATATGATGGAGCAACTCCTTATACCTTACAAAATGATGAAACTGGAGATTTTGTGGTATCGAATGGTAACGTAGAATTAACAGATGTAAAAGTTGGTAACGCTCCACAAGCGTCTTTTGGAGTTGGTATTGATGTTGATATACTTGAGAATCTTTCAGTAGATTGGCGTTATAACACTTATACAGATCTTTATGAGTTTGTTGATGTTGAAGATGTTGCAGAAGAAGCACTTGCTGGTTCAACATATGAATCTGCAAAATTACCTTCTTATGGGTTAGCAGATGCAGGTTTTACTTATAGATTTAAAGTTGGTGAAAACAAAGTAACATTAAGAGGTAACGTTTATAATCTATTTAATGATGCTTATATTAATCAAACGGATGCCTTTGGTACACGTCTAGGAATTGGAAGAACATTTAACGCTAGTTTACGTTATACTTTCTAATCTAATATAGCTTAATAAAAATCCCGATACTATGTGTCGGGATTTTTTTTATTATAATATTTATTACATTTGTTTTTCACTAACTAAAATGACAAAACTATGTATGAAACTGTTCAAATCTTGCACTCTTATTGGGCTTATTTAGTACTACTTATTTTAACTCTGGCCACTTTTAATGCTCTTATTAAATTACTGGGTAAAAAAGAATTTAAAAATAACGATTTAAGGATTTCATTATTCGCTGTAATTGTATCACACGT
>CAYTSL010000147.1:0-5160 GCA_964440415.1 uncultured Flavobacteriaceae bacterium | reverse complement strand
TTTATAAAGGAAATGAATATGAGAAAATTGTAAGTGTTAATGAAGACGGAACCTTTACTGATACTCTGAAAGTTTTAGAAGGTGATTATCGCTTTAAACATGGTGACGAATATGGATCAATTTACCTAAAAAACAACAATACTTCATCATTTACTTTTGATTATGAAGACACTGATGCAACTTTGATATATGAAGGTGACGCTTCCGATATTAACAATTTTTCTATTCAAACATATTTATTGGGAGGTAATTATTTTACCGCTGATTTATTAAATGATGCAACACAAGAAGATTTTAATAAAGTTGTTAATGACTATAAAGAGGCTTATAATAATTTGAAACTTCAATACAAGAATGTAGATTCATTGCATCTGGCCAAGTCAAATAATAGTTCATCGAGCACTATAGCGTCCGTTTCTCGCTATTTAGATTCTAAAATTGCGCTTCGTAAAGAATTCCCGACTGGAACACCTTCTCCTATTTTTGAGAATTATGAGAATCATGAAGGAGGAACAACATCGCTTTCAGATTTTAAAGGAAAGTTTGTTTATGTTGATGTTTGGGCCACTTGGTGTGGACCATGTAAAAGGGAAATCCCATCGCTTAAAAAAGTTGAAGCACAATATCATGGAAAGAACATTGCCTTTGTGAGTATTTCCGTAGATGCTCCTAAACGTCATAATGGAAGCGCCGATAAAGCACATGAAGCTTGGAAAAAAATGGTTACTGACAAAGAATTAGGCGGTGTGCAATTAATTGCTGATAAAGATTATGAATCAGATTTTATGAAAGGCTATAAGGTAAGAGGAATTCCTCGTTTTATTTTAATTGATCCAGATGGGAAGATAGTGAATCCAGATCCGCCTAGACCATCGAACCCAAAACTTATTGAATTATTTAATTCTTTGAATATTTAAAAAATGAGCCTCTGAGAAGAGGCTTTTTTTATACGATTATATCTTTCTGGTCATTATCATCTTTAGGCTTTTTTTCTTCCTCTTCAGCTTCCAAAGGTTGTTCGGGCTGTTTGAATAAATCAAAATAAGCATCTTTCAGATAGGAAATCACATCACTGGCTATTAAACTGTGATAGCCATAAGTTTCTAAAGCCAAGTCTGCTGATTTGCCATGTAAATAAATTCCAAAAAGAGTAGCGTCCAGAGGTTCATATCCTTGAGAAATTAAACCTGTGATTACTCCAGTCAATACATCTCCACTGCCAGCTGTTGCCAATCCAGGATTGCCTGTGGTATTAATGAAAAATTTATCTTTAAATACAGTAATAGTATTTGGTCCTTTAATAACAACTATACAGTTATATTTTTTAGAGAAGGCTTTTGTTTTTTTGATCTTCTCAAAATCGTCTTTCCATTTTCCAATTAATCTCTCTAATTCTTTAGGATGCGGTGTTAAAACTGTATGGTCATGTAATAACTTTAAAAGTGATTTTTTTTTAGCCAAAATGTTTAAGCCATCAGCATCTATAACCAAAGGTGCCTTGTTTTCTTTTAAAAAGGCCTCAAAGGCATGTGATGTTTTTGCATGTGTTCCTGCTCCTACTCCAATACCTATAACAGTAGGTTCAATGTCAAACTGGATATTGGTAATCATTTCTTCATTATCATCAGTAATAACCATAGCTTCAGGAAAAGCTGTTTGAATAATATTATATCCGCAATGTGGCACAAATGTCGTCACTAAACCTGCTCCAGCTGTTAGAGCTGCTTTACTTGCTAATAAAACCGACCCAATTTTACCATAACTTCCACCTATTATCAAACTATGACCATTTGACCCTTTATGATCAAATTTATTCTTTGGCTTATACATTGGTAATACCTCGTGTTTACCTATTAATTCTACCCCAGTCTCTGTTGTAAATAAAAATTCAGCATCAATTCCTATATCCAATACTTCCCATTGTTCTGTAAATTTTGCTGTATCAGGTAAAAAGAAAACCAATTTTGGTGTTTGAAAACTTAGGGTGAAATTAGCCCAAACAACGCCATTTTCATCTTCAGGAATTTTGTCAAGATATAGGCCTGAAGGCATATCAATGGAAAGTGTAAATGCTAGTGATGTTCTAAAATGTTGAAATAGTGTTTGAACCCATTTATCAGCAGCTCTATTTAATCCAATTCCAAAAACAGCATCAACAATAATGTCATCTTTGCCAATCTCCGGAAAATCGTTTTTACACTTTAAAAGAATTGGCCAATCTTTAGTAACGTTTTTAATGTGATCATAATTAATTAAGAAGTCCTTTGATCGTTTATCACTGCAGTTTACAACGTAAGTTATTACATTATAGCCATGTATAATCAAATGTCGAGCTAAAACTAACCCATCTCCTCCATTATTTCCAATTCCACAAAAAACGTGAATTGGTACTTGCTCACCTTGCATTCTAGCATGTATCCAGTTAAAAATTTGAGTACCTGCACGTTCCATTAAATCTGCTGATGATATTTTTTGTTTTTCAACCGTTATCCGATCAGCTTCATAAATTTGTTCTTTTGAAAAAATCTTCACTCTAATGTGTTTTTACTAATTAAAGCACCAATAATTTATTAAGTTCCTAAAAAGACAAATATTGTTTTTTTATTAGAGTAAATGTAATACTTTTGACTTGTATAGCACAAAAAATGAATGATTTAAAACATAAGACCAACTTGAATTATATTTCTGTTTTTGGAACAGCTATCACTATTGTTACCCTTTGGGTTAATCAATAAAATACCTTCCGTTATAACTGTAATTTACATTGCAGAAATCTAAAAACATCAATTTATATTTAAGGCATTCTAAAATGAAAGTATTAAAATTTGGAGGAACATCAGTAGGTTCCTCAAAGAACATAAATAAAGTCATAGACATCTTAAAGAATTATTCTAAAGATGATTCAATAATTTGTGTTGTTTCTGCTGTTGGAGGCATCACTGACAAACTCATACATGTCGCAAATTTGGCTTTATCAAAAGACCTATCGTATATAGATTCATTCAACGAAATTAAAAAGATACATCAAGATATAATTACAGAATTAATCCCAAACAAAAATAATACAGTTTTAAAAGCTGTTGAGGACAAATTACACAAGCTTAAAAGTTTATTAGATGGTATTTATTTAATAAATGAACTTTCTCCTAAAACATCAGATAAATTGGTTAGCTACGGAGAATTATTATCTTCTTTTATCATTGCTGAAACCATGAGATCACGAGGCTTGGGTGTAGTTCGCAAAAACTCTCAAGATCTAGTAGTCACCAATTCATCATTTACTAAAGCAGAAGTAGATTTTAATATAACCAATAAGAATATTGGTGATTACTTTAAAAAGTCAAATCAATCAATAACCATTTTACCTGGATATATTTCTAAATCCAAGCTAGGTGAGATCACAACATTAGGTCGAGGTGGCTCAGACTTTACTGCAGCTATTGTTGCTGCGGCATTAAAAGTGAATCAACTGGAAATTTGGACGGATGTTAGTGGAATGTTCACGACTAATCCCAAAATGGTAAAGCAAGCTATTCCAATCAAGCAATTGTCTTATCAAGAAGCTATGGAATTATCCCATTTTGGGGCAAAAGTATTATATCCACCTACTGTACAACCTGTGCTGGATTTAAAGATCCCAATACATATTAAGAATACCCTTAACCCAAATGACTCAGGAACAATAATATCCGATAAAAGTAATGGTGCATCGGGAGCAGCTAAAGGTATTAGTAACATAAGTAATATTGCTTTGCTAACCCTTCAGGGAAATGGTATGGTTGGTATACCTGGATTCTCAAAGCGATTATTCGAAACTCTGGCACAAGAAAAAGTCAATATAATCCTAATAACACAAGCTTCTTCAGAACATTCTATTTGTATTGGTATTGACGCTAATGATGCCGAATCAGCAAAAACAGCTATTGATTTGGAGTTTGAAAATGAGATCTCGCTACATAAAATCGACCCTTTAATTGTTGAAACTGGCTTATCTATAATTGCGCTTGTTGGTGATAATATGAAAAGTCATCAAGGAATTAGTGGAAAAATGTTCAGTTCCCTTGGTAAAAATAATATCAATATTCGTGCAATAGCTCAAGGTGCTTCAGAGAAGAATATCTCAGCAGTGATAGCAGAGAAAGATGTAAAGAAAGCGTTAAATACTTTGCATGAACAATTTTTTGAAGGCAATATAAAACAACTGAATGTTTTTATAACAGGAGTTGGAAATGTTGGTGAGAAATTGATTGAACAAATCAAAAAGCAACAAGAATACTTGCGAGAAAACTTAAAAATTAATTTAAGGGTCATTGGATTATCTAATTCAAGGAAAATGGTTTTCGGGGAGCATGGTATTGATCTTGGTAATTGGATAGATCAACTAGAAAAAGGAAGTAAAGCTTCAATTAATGGATTTTTGGATGAAGCCAAGAAACTTAATTTAAGAAACAGCATTTTTGTGGATGTTACAGCTAGTCAAGATATCTCTGATCTTTATCCTGAATATCTTAAAAGTAGTATAGCTGTTGTTGCTTGTAACAAAATAGCTTGCTCTAGTGAATATGAAAACTATAACAAACTTAAAAGCCTATCGCTAGACTATAATGTGCCTTTTTTATTCGAGACTAATGTTGGTGCAGGATTACCTGTAATTGATACGCTTAATAATTTAATAGCATCTGGTGATAAAATCTTAACCATTGAAGCAGTATTATCTGGTAGCTTGAACTATATTTTTAATCATTTTAATGATTCTAATAAGTTTCACGATATTGTTAAGCAAGCACAAAAGGAAGGTTATACTGAACCAGATCCTAGAATTGATCTAAGCGGAGTTGATGTGGCAAGAAAAATATTAATACTAGCAAGAGAAAGTGGCACAGAATTAAATTTAGACGATATTAATAATGATTCTTTCTTGACTAAAGCGAATTTAGAAAGTGATAGCGTTGATGATTTTTATCAAACTTTAATTGATGAGGAAGTGCATTTTCAAAATTTATTTACATCAGCAAAATCTAAAAACTGCCAGTTAAAATATGTTGCCGAATTTAATAATGGTAAAGCCAAGGTTGGTTTAAAGGAAATTCCGGAAGGTCATCCTTTTTATGATTTAAAGGGAAAAGACAACATTGTTATGTTTTATTCCAAACGCTATCC
>CAYTSL010000146.1:0-5161 GCA_964440415.1 uncultured Flavobacteriaceae bacterium | reverse complement strand
TGTGCCGATTTGTTTGCAGATGTAATGCATAGAGTACATAACAATACTTCAATTAGTTCAAAATTTATAATGTAAATAATAATTAATTAAAACTCAAAAATGAAATCAATTACAATCAATGGATCTCAAAGAGAAAGCGTGGGCAAAAAAGCAACAAAGGCCTTACGTAATGCTGGTCAGGTTCCTTGCGTATTATACGGAGGAGATAAACCAGTGCATTTCTCAGCTAATGAAATAGCATTCTCAAAACTGGTTTATACGCCTAATGCGCATACAGTTGCGATTGCTTTAAATAATGGCGAAAAATTAAACGCCATCTTACAAGACATTCAATTTCATCCTGTGACCGATAGAATTCTTCACATAGACTTCTATCAAATATTTGATGATAAAGAAGTAATGATGGAAATCCCTGTTCAATATATAGGTGCTTCACTAGGTGTAAAAGATGGTGGAGTTCTTCGTAAAAACCAACGTAAATTACGTATAAAGGCAATACCTGGAAATTTACCAGATTTTATAGAAGCTGATATCACTCCTTTAAATATTGGAAATAAATTATATGTTACTGATTTTGAAAACGATGCGTACACTATTATGCATCCCGATAATACAGTGGTCTGTCAAGTTAGAACAGCAAGAGCCGCTATTGTTGAATTAGTTGTTGAAGAAGAAGGAGAAGAAGGAGAAGAAGGATTAGAAGGTGTTGAAGGAGCTGAAGGTGTTGAAGGAGCTGAAGGCGCTGAAGGTGCTGGAACTGCTGAAGGTGGTGCACAGCCAACAGGTGGAGATACTCCTACTGGAGAACCTAAGAAGGAATAGTCTTGTAACAAGTATTAATATTGAAAAGCATTCTGTTTATTCAGGATGCTTTTTTATTTTTACACAAAACAAGTGTTATGTGTAAGTTTTTATTCAATTTATTTAAAGGAAAAAAAACTTCGCCTTTTTCTGAAGAGGACCAGCAAATGAAGAAATATTTAATAGTAGGTTTAGGAAATATTGGGGGAAAGTACCTCAACACAAGGCATAACATTGGCTTTAATATCTTGGACCATTTTACTGAAAAGCAAGATCTGGTTTTTGAAACTAAAAAATTAGGAGACCTTACTACTTACAAATTTAAAGGCAGAACATTTGTTTTCCTAAAGCCAAGTACATATATGAATTTAAGTGGGAAAGCAGTTCTTTACTGGTTGAACAAGGAAAAAATTCCTCTAGAAAATCTATTAATTATTACAGATGATCTTAATTTACCATTCGGCAGTATTCGTGTAAAAACAAAAGGAAGTGATGGTGGGCATAATGGCTTAAAGGATATACAAGATAAATTAAATACTATCCATTACAATCGATTTAGATTTGGAATTGGAGACGAATTTAATAAAGGACGGCAAGTAGATTATGTATTGAGTAAATGGAGTGAGGAAGAAAAAGAAAAATTACCAGAACGATTGGACCTAGGAATAGAATTAATTAGGTCTTTTGGGACAGCAGGTATTACCAATACTATGAATAGTTTTAATGGAAAGTAAATAAAAAAGGGCTGATAAAATCAGCCCTTTTTTATTATTTAAATTTATCTAATTTAAATTTAATCGGAATAATATTTCATGTGTTCCATTACTGATATCTGATATTTCATTTACAGTAGAACTATCATAGGCATAACCAATATTAACCCAGTCAGCTAAACTTAACATCATTAAACCGGTAATGGCATCATCCGTTCTATAGGCTGCACCAACCTCAAACTTATCAAAGAACTTGAATGCAGCAGTTATATCTATGGATAAAGGAGCTCCACTAACATACTTTATTAATGTTGAAGGCCTAAATTCTGTATTTTCATTTAATTTAAAATTATAACCTCCTGAAAAATACACATGGGCATTACTAGTAGCATATGTTACTCTTCCACTATCACTGTCAACACTATCTGTTTTTAAAAGAGTAGGGACAGACAATGAAACATAATATTTATCATTAACTAAATATGCTCCAATTCCAAAATTAGGGTTGAAACCATCGTCAATATTTTCTATTGCCGGATCAATCGGGAAAATGGAATAATTTGATAAACCATTGCTATCAATGTTATAAGTTCCTCCACCTGCTTTTAAACCTAAATATAAACTTGTGTCATCTGAGATAGGTAATTGATAGGAAAAGTCAATATTATAACTTGTTTGTTTTTCTATGAAAGTTTGATCACTTACTACAGAAACGCCTATTCCCACTCGTTTTCCCAGAGGAGTTGCAAAAAAGAAACTTTGTGTTTCCGGAGCTTCTTGAACGTTTACCCATTGACTCCTTAAATTAGCTGTAATGCTAGTATTTCCATCAGCTCCTGCATAAGCTGGATTTATGACGTTCATTGAATATCTATATAGAGAATAGTTTGGTTCTTGTTGAGCATATACTGTTGCAAACAATAATAAAACAACTATTCTTAATGTATTTTTAATATATTTCATTTTATATATTTTAATTTATTTTATATGCTTCTAATTAGTTAGGTACAACCATCCTTGTAAAATGACTTGTCCATCACCACCCTGATCGATCTGATAAAAATAGGATCCTGTTGGCAACGTTTTTCCGCCCGAATCTGATGTTCCTCCCCAATCATTGTTGTAACTGTCAGTTGAGAAAACTTCATTACCCCATCTATTAAACACTCTAATTAAAGCATTTGGAAATCTTTCGATATTCACGATTGCCCAAGTATCATTCATTCCATCACCATTAGGTGTTAGCACATCGTTAACAATTAGGCCATCACATGCGTCTCCTTTGCCATTACCATCAACATCAGATTGATCTGCGTTAGGAGTCGCTGGACAGTTGTCAAAATCATTAGGTACTCCATCGCCATCAAAGTCCGTATCACAAATATCTCCAATTCCGTCTATATCTAAATCCGCTTGATCTGAATTTGCAAGGTAAACACAGTTGTCTATTGTGTTTGTGACACCATCACCATCTACATCATCATCACAAATATCTCCTATACCATCATTATCTAAATCGGCTTGATCTGAATTTACAATTTCTGGACAGTTATCACCATTATTAAGAATCCCGTCTCCATCAATGTCATCATCACAAACATCTCCAATACCATCATTATCTAAATCTGCTTGATCTGAATTTGCAGTTTCTACACAGTTATCGACAAAATCAGTAATTCCATCTCCATCCGTGTCCAAATAAGCTATACAAAATTCAATTTCAAATAATTTTATTGATCCACCATCACCAGCAGCATTATCTGTTACAATTAAGGTCCAATCTCCAAGTGTAGACTCGCCATAAATATCGGCTAAACTACCTTCAGGCTGGAATTCACCTGTAAATGGAGCTGATCCAGACAATATTGAGTTCGCAGCATCATCATCAAATACTGTATCGGTATAATTGTCTCCTAATCCTCCATTTCCTTCAGAAAGAATAACTATAGTACCACTTGGACTTTGTATAGAGATATCTAAATCACTATCCCAAGTATGGTCTATATCAATTGTTACGTTTATATCTGCTATTGAAAAATCAGTCGCAAAATTCAAGACAGAACTATATGTCACTCCACCAGTTGTAGATATAGTAATTGGCGTATCATTAGAACTAAAACTACCACATTCAAAATCACATACATCTCCTAAACCATCACCATCTCCATCAGCTTGGTCTCCATTTGCTGTTTCTGGACAGTTATCGTCAACATTTAAAACGCCATCTCCATCAATATCATCATCACAAACATCACCTATTCCATCGGTATCTAAATCGGCTTGATCTACATTGGCAACGTCTACACAATTATCTGCAGAATCAATTACACCGTCACCATCAGTATCTGAAGAAAATTCTCCTATTACACATAATTCAATTTCAAAAAGATTGATTGTACCTCCATCACCTCCAGTATCATCAGTTACAATTAAGGTCCAATCTCCTAATGTCATTTCACCATTGAAGGCAACCAGAGAACCTTCTGGTTGGAATTCACCTGTAAATGGAGCTGATCCAGATAGTATTGAAGTTGCAGCTGCATCATCAAATACGGTATCAGTATAATTGTCTGCTCCTCCTCCATTATCTGAAGACAGTTCTACAACAGTACCCGCAGGGCTTTGTAAGAAAATATCAAGATCGGAATCCCAACTATGGTCAATATTAATTTTAACATTAACATCGTCTACAAGAAGATCGTCTAGGATATTTATAACAGAAGTGTAAGTTACTCCTCCTGTAGTTGTAATAACAATAGGTGTATCATTAGCCATGAAAATTTGACATTCACCATCACAAACGTCACCTAATCCATCTGCATCTGCGTCAGCTTGATCTGCATTAGCAGTTTCTGGGCAGTTGTCGTCAACATTTAAAACGCCATCTCCATCCATATCATCATCACAAACATCACCAATACCATCAGTATCCAGATCTGCCTGATCTACATTTGCTATATCCGGACAGTTATCACTGCCATTTGGTACACCATCACTGTCATTATCCAATTGCGGAACGCCACAAATTTCCAGAGACCAACTATCTATGGTTCCAGTATCTCCACCAACATTATCAGAAACATTCAATGTCCAATCACCTCCTGAAAATTCTCCATATAAAACTGATAAATCTTCTTCTGGTTGAAAAACACCAGTAAAAGGAGGTGATCCATCAACTATTGAAGTACTGCCTTCTTGATCAAAAACTGTATTGGTATAATTGTCACCACTAGACCCATTTTGGTTCGATAAAATTATACTAGTACCACTTGGACTTGTTAAGGTTAATATTAGATCAAAATCGTAAGTATGTGTAATATTTACAGTGACATTTACATCTGTAATTTCTGAAGTAGTCCCTATATTTATAATAGAGTTGATTCCGGCACTACTTGAGTCCGGAATAGAGACTGGTGTGTCTGTAGAATTAAAACTATTACAACTAATATTAGCTGTTGTGAAGCCTGCTGTTGAATAACCGCCAGTACCACAATCATTAACTGATCTCACTCTCCAAAAATAAGGTGCATCAGGAATAAGAGAAGTTGTCATATAACTATTTGCACTTGGAGTTCCAGATTCTACAATATTAGTAAATCCAGCATCAGTTGCTATGTCAATTTCATAAGACGTAGCATTTGCATCAG
>CAYTSL010000145.1:0-5224 GCA_964440415.1 uncultured Flavobacteriaceae bacterium | reverse complement strand
GAACGTGCATATATAATTGGCAAGGCTTATTTTAAGAAGCGGAAACACAAGATAATTTCTTAATTAATTTTCTACTGTACCGTTTTCCAGAATCAAATCGTATTTATAGCCAGCACCAAAATCTTTGTTAAGGGTTACAACAGCTTTCATGGTAACAACAGAACCTTCAGGTACAAATTTATCTGAAGTGATAACTAAATCATAATCATCTTTGGTTCCATCTTTAATGTGTATCCAGTTTCTGTTCATAATATTCGGATTTACTTTAATACACTTTCCAGTAATTTGGACTGTTTTACCTTCGTACTTTTTAGGGTCTTTGACCAAATCGGAAATTTTTATAGAACCATCTTGAGTAATTATTTTGTTGGAAGTAGAAGTTGTTTTTTTTGCAACTTCAGCATGATTATTTTCAACTTTTGAACTAGTTGTTGCTAAACTTCCTGAACTGTTCCCATGACTAGATTGCACTAAACTGGTTACTAAATAAATTTTATCGAACACTTTGTTATGTTCTTTACTTTCAAAATTGGTCTTAAGCAAAGCTCTTTTGTAGAAATAAGTTTCTCCAACTTTAACTTCTTGTTTTCTGATAGCAATCCAAAATTGTTGGTCTCCTTCAGTTACTTTTAAATAATTATATTTTGTTGCAGGAAGAATTTCTTTGACTACAACTGTGTGAATGTCGTTACTTAAAGTGCCAGTTGCATTTGCGTCAGAAGGAGTAGGAGATTCTCCATCAAAAACACCTGAACTCTTACTTGTGCTTTCTGTATCAGTTGAAGTTGTTATTACTTTT
Organism: uncultured Flavobacteriaceae bacterium; assembly: GCA_964440415.1. GTDB lineage: Bacteria > Bacteroidota > Bacteroidia > Flavobacteriales > Flavobacteriaceae > Site-B1. The sequence continues at coordinate 4,425 of CAYTSL010000145.1, read as the reverse complement.
GGTCCTTTTTTACAGGCTACAACTACCAGTAGTGTTATGATAATTGATGCTATTGATTTAATCTTAATATTCATAATTTATTTTTTTCTGTTTCGGTAAAAACGTTTTACAATTTTAGTGTTTATTCTGTAATTATTTTCTAAATCAGAGATTGCTATTTCTCCAGACAGACTTATCATTAATGTTCTGTTGAGGTAATAGGATAAGTATGTTCCAAAATAATGCTGATTAAGTTTTAAATCGTTATTAGTATAATCATAATTTACAAATCTATAATAAAAATCGGCATTCAATTTTCTGTCAAAAAAAGCTCTGGAATGCCTTAAAGATATGATATTACTCTTTAAATAATTGGATGTGTTCATATTGTAGTTTAAAGAAACTCTTCCGCCAATTCTCGGAATTCTTGACCAACTAACATAACCATAAATATTGTCCGATTTGTTTTGGGTATCTCTTTGGAATCGTTTGCTATAACTAATTGCTGTACTTAAATATTTTATGGGTCTTACGTCTATTCTTGCTCTTAAACCTTGTCTTGCAATGTCTTCATCCAATAACTGTTCTATTTGTGTTTGGTTGGTTTCATAGTAGATAATTCGCTTTCTGGAATCATATGAAAGGGACAGATTTATTTTTCGATTAAATCGATATCTTGCTGATGTATATAAATTAGTCAGTCTTACACTTTTATTATTCTCTTCGCTTATTTTATTGTATAAATCCAATTCCATTGATGAGAATAGGTTTAACTTTTTAAATAAGGTACTTGAGTGCTGAAAGTAAGTATATCGTCTATCGATTTCGCCTTGGTTTGTTTGCTGGATAAAACCTAATGTTGTTTGAGATGTGAAATTTTCACTGTCCGTAATTCTTCCAACATAGCCACCATATTGAAGTAAATCTATATTGATGTTATAGTCTACAATATCTGGTCTGAAACCAGCTATAACTCCAACATAATTGTTGCCAAAGAACTTTTCAGCTTGTAATCCATCAATAGCACCTATTGATGAAATTTTATAGTTAATTTTTCGCCCTAAAGTTACAGAAAGTGTAGTATCCACATCATATATAACAGCTAAATTATAGACATTGAAAAAGCTTGTTTTAAACGAATTATTATTGTCATCTGGAATAAAATTCTTTCTGTAATTTAAATAGGTTTCTACCGAAAATTTAGAATTGTTTATATGGTCTGCATTCAGAGAAAATCGAGTCATAACTCTGTGTCTATTGTCTCTTATATCAGATAAATTGCTATAACTTGAAACAGAAAATCTACCTTTGATTCGTTCTTCATAAAGCGATTCCTTTTTGGTGTCTTCAATATTTTCAGAAGGTGAATCGATAGTATTGTTTAGTGCTATTTTTTGCTTTTCATCATCTTCATTGGTATTCTTTCCTAATATATATTTATAAAGAATTTCATCATCTTTTGTAATTTCACAATCATTGATTGAAGTACTAACACATGAGCTTGAAGACTTGTTGGTAACTATTAAACAAGGTGAGTTAGTTATTGAAATATAAAGCGTGTCACCAATGCTTATTTGTTTGGTATCATCAAACTTTACATAAATGTTTTTTGAAGTAATAAATGATACTTTTCCTTTTAGGGCAGGACTTGTTTCTTGTCCATACATAGATGAACTAATGATTGAGACAATCAATATAAAAACAAGTTTGGTATTCATAAAAGATTAATACTCGATTTTAAGGATTTGGATGACATGCTACGCATGCCGTACTTTCATATGCATAACCATCAAAGTCTGGATCATCTGGATGGTCGTGAATATCATTGGTTTCATTTTCTTCATGACAGCTGAAACAATTATAAACAGAATAATCATTTGGATTAATATGACATTCTAAACAGCTATCCCATTCACCTTGATGATCACCACTATAAATAGGGAAGTATTGTCCATCATGATCGAAGGTTGAAGGTTCCCACGCAGTTTCCGTATGGCATTCCATACAATCTGTTGGGAATTGTGCAGAACTATGATTTGGATCATTAGTATTGTTGTAATCGTCTAAATGACAGCCAACACATGTATTAGGAGTGTTGATGTAATCTCCATTATGGCAAACTACACAATCATTAGCAATTGCTGCATGTGCTCCATTTAATGGATAAAATTCGTTATGATCCCAATTTACAGGAGTCCAGTTTGGATTAGTTGTATGACACTGCACACAATCTGTTGGGAATTGCGCTGCACTATGATTAGGATCGTTAGTATTATCATAATCAGTTTGATGACAGGTCAAACACTCTGGTGATGCATCATTGTAATTTCCAGTGATGTGACATTGAGTACAATCTAAATTATCATGACCTAATGTTAATGGGAAAAAGTCATGCTCTATATCAGCAGGTGACCAACCTGGATCTGTGGTGTGACACGATGCACAATCTGTTGAAAAACCAGCATCACTATGGTTAGGATCGTTCGTATTGTCATAATCATCTTGATGGCAGCTCACACATTCTGGTGAAGCATCTGTATAACTTCCGGTTGTATGGCATTCTGTACAGTCTAAATTATCATGTCCAGCTGTTAGTGGGAAAAAGTCGTGATTTAATGTAGATGGTTCCCAGGCATCTTCAGTATGGCAAATGATACAATCTGTTGAGAACTGCTCATTACTATGATTTGGATCTGTTGTACTGTTGTAATCATCTAAATGGCAACCAACACATGTATTAGGAGTATTGTTATAATCTCCATTATGACAAGTTGCACAATCATTTGCAATAGTTGCATGTGCTCCATTTAATGTGTAATAATCATTGTGATTATCGAAACTTGCTGGCATCCATTCAGGGTTAGTGGTATGACAAACCACACAATCTGTAGAAAGACTTAAAGTTTGATGATCTGGGTTAAAAGAGGCGTCATAATTTTCCTGATGACAGCTTATACATTCAGGAGAAGCGTCTGAATAATTATCAGTAGTATGGCATTGTGTACAATCGTCTATATCATGACCTAAAGTAAGCGGAAAGAAATCGTGGAGGATGTTTTCTGAATCCCAACCAGTTCCTAGTGGATTATGACATTCCAAACAATCGGTTGAAAAGCCTAATTCTGTATGATTTGGACTTTGAGTTGCTAAATAGTCATCCTGATGACAACTTATACATTCATTCCCAATATTATCAAATCTTAAATTTGTTTCAGAAAAATGACAATCTACACAACTTAAATTACTATGTGAACCAACAAGTGGAAAACCATTTGCTTCGTGTAATTCTGGGATATTATCGACTAACCAAGTTTCAGACGTGTGGCATTGTACACAATCATTACCAACAGACATACTATGTACATCGTTATGACAGGAAGCACATTGATTAGGAACATTACTTAAAACCAGATCTGTATGACATTGTTTGCAGTCGGTTTTATCATGTGCTCCTTCTAAATTAAAATCGGTTTTGCTATGGTCAAAACGTATGTAATTGTAGTCAATCTCCCAACCCGCAGCATTATGGCATTGATTACAATCAATTTTAAGCTCATCACCGTGTGGATTTTGAGCTAATATTGGAAGTAATCCAAAAAATATTAATATTATAGATGGCAGTCTATACATCTAAATTTATTTATCTTATATAATATTAAGGTCTTGCCATTTTCGATACTCGAAGTGTGGCAAGAACTACATTCAATTTCAGTATGTTTACCTTCTAGAGGGAAATTTGTGGTGTTGTGGTCAAAATATTCTGGAAACCAACTACTGGTTACATGACAGCTTTTACAGTCCGTTACACCATCAATTGCAAATGATCCATCATGATTATCTTCATGACAGGAGGCACATTCTGAACCCAAATTAGTAAAATTTTGAGTTGCAACAGATTTATTATCAGCATTTTCGATGAAATGACATTCTCTACAATCCACTTCTGTGTGTTTTCCTGTGAGTATCCAATCGGTTAAATTATGGTCAAAAGTTAAATCTGTCCAAGATTCATTTATATGGCAAGCTGTACAATTTTGTTCTGGATAAAACGATTCACTGATGTATTCTTTATGAATATCCAAATGACAATCTACACAATCCGAACCTAAATTTCTAAAGGTCCATCTATCTTCATCTTCACTAACATGACAAGCATAGCAAGGTGTTGCAAAATGAGCGCCTTCCAGTGGAAAAGATGTTGTTTGGTGTTGTTCTAAAGTATATAAACTATAATCAAAACCTTTTTCTAATGAATGACATTCCACACAATCTGGAGACAATCCATTTTCTTGAAATTCACCTTGATGATAATCATCGTGACAGTTTTTACAAGCAGTAAAATCGATAGCTTCAGTAAAACGTCCTGTATGACATTGTTTGCAATCAACTTCTAAATGGTTGCCTTCTAACGGATAATCGGCTACACTGTGGTCAAAGAAATCCATG
>CAYTSL010000144.1:0-5239 GCA_964440415.1 uncultured Flavobacteriaceae bacterium | reverse complement strand
GATGGAGCATGTATTGTACACGAAGCTTTTTCTATGGAAAAACTGTTGAATTTGTATAAAGAACATCCAGATGCTGTATTAATTGCGCACCCAGAATCGGAAGCCCATATGCTTCAAGTGGCTAAATATATTGGTTCTACTTCTGGGCTATTAAATTATGTAAAAAACAGCGATAAGAAAAAATTCATTGTTGCTACTGAAGCTGGAATCTTATTCCAGATGATGCAGGAAAATCCAGATAAAGAAATTATTCCTGCTCCTGCTGAAGAAGATAACACATGTGCTTGCAGTGAATGTGCTTTTATGAAAATGAACACCTTGAAAAAGCTATATTTATGTTTAAAATATGAATTGCCAAATATTGAGGTTGATGCAGAATTAGCAAAAAAAGCAATTGTTCCAATTGAAAGAATGTTAGAACTTTCAAAATAAACCTATTTAGATGGTTAGTGATAAAAAAATATTTGAATCTGATTTTTTAGTAATTGGTTCAGGAGTTTCAGGATTGACATTTGCGTTGAAAGTTGCAACAAAATTCAAGGGTTCTAAAGTTATTATTGTAACTAAAGACGAGCAAAGCGAATCCAATACCAAATATGCTCAAGGAGGCATTGCAACTGTTTACAATAAAACCGTAGATAGTTTTGAACAACACATCCAAGATACTTTAGTTGCTGGTGATGGTTTATGTGATGAGAAAGTGGTAAGAATGGTTGTTGAAAATGCTCCTGATAGACTACAAGAATTGATAGATTGGGGAACCAAATTTGATAAAAATGAAAAAGGAGACTACGATTTAGGTCGTGAAGGTGGACACTCGCAACACAGAATTTTACATCATACAGATATTACAGGAGCAGAAATTGAACGCGCTTTAATTGAGCAAGTCAATGTACAACCAAACATAGAGTTTTTATCGCATCACTACGCAATTGACTTAATTACAGAACATCAGGTAAATAAGACAAAAACAGAGCGAAATACTAAAATCTCCTGCTTTGGAGCTTATGTCTTGGACATTAAAAAATCCGAAGTCAAAACGATTGTAAGTAAGTTTACTATGTTAGCATCTGGAGGAAGCGGTCAGGTTTACGAAACCACTACCAATCCAGCAGTTGCAACAGGAGATGGAATAGGGATTGCTTATCGTGCAAAAGCTGAAATATCTGAAATGGAATTTATTCAATTTCATCCTACAGCCTTATTTAATCCAGGAGAATATCCTGCTTTTTTAATATCTGAAGCTGTTAGAGGTTTTGGAGCCAAATTAAGAGATTACAAAGGTGAATTCTTTATGCATAATTATGATGAGCGTGAAGAATTAGCATCAAGGGATATTGTTGCCAGAGCCATTGATAATGAATTGAAGAAAAGTGGTTCACCTCATGTGTATTTAGATTGTACACATTTAAATATGGAAAAGTTTATAGAACACTTCCCAAATATTACCGAAAAATGTGCGTCATTGGGAATTGACGTTTCAAAAGATTTTATTCCTGTTGTTCCTGCATCACACTACATTTGTGGTGGTGTGAATGTGAATAAAAACGCTAAAACATCTATTAAAAAGCTTTATGCTTGTGGTGAAGTGACCAGAACTGGGTTGCATGGCGGAAACAGATTAGCATCTAATTCTCTGTTAGAAGGTTTGGTTTTTGCGCATAGAGCTTATTTGAATGTTTGCAAGAAGTTTGACAAAACTAAAATGCCAGAAGACATTCCAGAATGGAATGATAGTGGTGTAATTAAAAACATGGAAAAAATACTAATTACTCATGATAGAAATGAAGTAAAAACTATTATGACTAATTATGTTGGTATTGTTCGTTCTAATGAGCGTTTAAAACGAGCTGAAAAGCGTTTACGAGTACTTTATGAAGATAATAAACGATTGTATGACCATTCGGAATTATCAGTTGATTTATGCGAATTAAGGAACTTAATTACGACAGCCTATTTAATCACTCAATTTTCAAAGAATAGAATAGAAAATTGTGGTGGATTTTATAGTATGGATTTGAAGTAAGTCTAAAACTCCAAATTCAATAAATCTCCTGTTAATTGTAATAACCCTAACTCAATCAACTTCGCATCATATTTTGCATTATTGAATGCTGTTTGAGTATTTAATAAGTTTATTTGTGCCAGACGGAAATCTATTGAAGTTACTTGACCTAATTTATAACGCTCTTCGGTCCTATCAAAGTTATTTTGATTTGTAACGACATTTTGTTCTTGAGCCTGAAGAATAAATAAAGCATTTTGATACGATTCATAAGCATTGTTAAGAATGTTTTCTATTGTTTCCAGCTGTTGCTCCTTTAAAATTTCTTGATTCTCTAGTTCAATTTTGGCATTGGCTACTCTTGTTTTTGTATTTCCTCCATCAAATAAATTCCATGATAGATTAATTCCTGCATTTAGTCCTAAAGAACTATTAGATAACGCCTGGAACTGATTAGCTGGATTTTCATTTTTACTTTTATTCCAACCATAAGAACCAGATAAACCAGCAATTGGTAAGTACCCAGCTTTATTGGCTTTGATGTTGAATTCACTAATTGCAATGTTAGTTTCATTTTGCTGAAGAATAACATTGTTTTCTTGCGCCTTTGCAAGTAACTCATCAAAAGACATAAGAGTTACAAAATTAACATCTGTTTCAACACTATAATTAACATCTTTTTGTGTTCCTAAAATTATATTTAAATTACGTCTTGAATTGGAATATTGTTGTTTAGCAATGATGAGATTAATACTATCATTATTAACATCTACCTCTGCATTTAACAACTCTAACTTTGTAGATTGACCATATTCATACTGATATTGTGCTCGTTTTAATCTCTCTTTTGAAATCTCAAGTGCTTCCTGTAAGTTATTAGTGTTTTCTGATAATCTGGCAATTTGAAAATAAGAATTGAACAACTGTAGGTACATGTTTTCTATTGCTTCTCTAGCCTGCAATTGAGATAAATTATATGTTTCTTTTAATTGCTTGTAATTATACTTTCTGTTTAAACCATCAAACAAGGTATAATTTAAATCTAATGATGCGTTATACGATTTTGTTATTACACCATTTGTTTTGTTTACGTCTCCAATTTGTTGTTCTATTTCTTGATTAGTATTACTATAATTGGCTCCAGCATTAGTAGACAATATTGGTAAATGCCTTGAATTATAAATACTGGAATTATTTTTTGCGATTTCTACATTATTATTTGCAATTATAACTCCGTAGTTATTTTCCAAAGCTATTTGTAATGCTTCTTTTTTTGTCAATATATCTTGGGCAGTTACTTGTAGAGAAACTAATACAAGTAGCATAGTTGTTATTTTTTTAATGTAAATCATCATTTTCATATTTTGATTCAATAATAGCTCTTTCAACTTCTTCTTTGCTTATTTCATTTCCTGTCACCATCCACTTTATAAACACTTTAATAGAGTTTGAAACTGATAATAACAATGGCAACATTACTAATGTTAAAACTGTTGCAATACCTATTCCGTAAGAAATTGAAACTGCCATTGGTTTTAAAAATTGTGCTTGTAAGCTACCTTCTAATAATAAAGGAGCTAATCCTGCAATAGTAGTTAATGAGGTTAAAAAGATAGCTCTAAAACGTGATTTCCCAGCCTGTATTAAAGCTTCATTATATTTCATGCCTTCTTTTAGATACCCATTAAATTTCCCTATTAAAACCAATCCATCATTAACCATAATTCCAATTAAAGCGATGATTCCTAACCACGACAAAATATTAATTTTAAAGCCATGCAAATAATGTCCTAGAGCCACACCAATTAAACTAAACGGAATCAAAATCATTAATAATAATGGTTGACTATACGTTCTGAAGGTAAATGCAATAACCATGTAAATGAGTATTAAAATAATAGGGCCAACTAATTTTAAAGAATTAATGGTTTTTGTTGCTTCCCTATTCTGACCTTCATATAAAGCAGTAACAGTTGGGTATTTTGATACTATCTCTGGCATAATTCTGGCCTTAATATCATCTAAAACATCAGTGGCACTATCATCTGTAGATTTTAAATCTGCTGTTAATTGTATTTCGCGTTTTCCTTCCAAGTGATTAATAGCAACATCGCCACGTTCAATTTTATAAGTAGCAATTTCAGAAAAAGGTACTTTACTTCCAGTTGGTGTATTAATCCACATATCATCCAAATCTTTTATAGAAGAACGATCTTCCTTTCTATATCGAACCCAAACTCTAATTTCATCTTGTCCACGCTGAAAACGTTGTGCCTGAAAACCAAAGAAACCTGAACGAACCTGACTCATTACAGATTGAAGATTTAAACCTAAAATATTAGCTTTATCTTTTAATTGAATTTGAATTTCTTTTATTCCTGCTGGATCGTTATCTGAAACATCTTTTAGAATTGGACTTGCATTTAATTCTGCTTTTAACTCATCTTTTGCTGCCTTAAGCTCTGTTATATTATTACCTAATAAGGAAACCGCAACTGGACTTCCTCCAAAATTTCTACCAGAACCAAAAACTAAACTTTCTACACCATATACTTTTCCAGTTAACTCTCGTATTTTATTTGTTAGTTCTTGAGAAGATAAATCACCTCTCAACTCACCAGGCAATAAATTTACTGTTAAAGATGCATTGGAAGTTCCTGGACCAATGCGTTTAATCACATTTTGAACAACAGATTCATTATCAAAATCTGCTTTATCATACTCTTCATTAACTATCCACATCTTTTCCTCTATACTGGAAATGATAGAATCTGTAATCATTTCATTCGTCCCTTGAGGCATTTTAAGATTTATTGAAACTGTATTACTAGCAATATTTGGAAAAAAAGAAGTACCCACAATTCCGCCTCCAATGGCTCCAATGCTAAAAATCAATAAGGCGATTGGAATAGCGAATCCGAGAAATTTATTTTTTAAAAAGAAACGTAAGTATGGTACATAAACAGCATCTCGAAATTTTATTAAATATTTATCTGCGCCATTATTTAATTTTATAAAAAATGCATTAATTCTATTTGGTTTTCGGTCTTCACGCTGAAGTGCTTTTGAATGCGCCACATGAGCAGGAAGAATAATTAAAGCTTCAATCATGGAAACCAACAAAGTTAAAATAACCACAGTTGAAACTTCACCAAAGAATTCACCAATTCTTCCATCTAAAAAGAAGAATGTTGAAAAGGCTATCATTGTAGTTAGTAAAGCAGAAACAACTGG
>CAYTSL010000143.1:0-5338 GCA_964440415.1 uncultured Flavobacteriaceae bacterium | reverse complement strand
TATTAATAATATTACTTAATTTAAAAGATGTAAGGATTAGTAGATAAATAAGACAATTAAATTCACTTTACAAGTAGAAAAATTATGAAGATTGAAGATATAATTAATAAAATTAAAGTTCATAAAAATAAACCAAACTTAGATTTTAATCTTAAAACTAAAACCGAACAATTCACCGATAAGTTGTTTTACACCTTGTTTGATGCCAATATATCAGTAGATGACCAAATAAAAAAATTAGGTCAGGAATTTGATGAGATCACAACTCTGGCATGCTTTAATCCTGAATCGTCATGCAAAGCAATTTGGAAAACTTTTTTGAGCAAACTTCCCGAGATCATGGAAAAATTGAATAAGGATGCTAAAGATATCCTTGATAATGATCCAGCAGCCAGATCTTTAGAAGAAGTCTACCTGTCCTACCCTGGTTTTTATGCCATTTCAGTTTACCGCTTTAGTCACGAATTCTATAAGATCAACATGCCTTTAATTCCTAGACTGATGAGCGAATATGCTCACAGATTAACTGGAATTGACATCAATTCTGGTGCTGAAATAGGCTGTCCGTTTTTTATAGACCATGGCACAGGAATAGTTATTGGTGAAACAGCCGTTATTAAAGATCATGTTAAATTGTATCAAGGTGTGACATTAGGAGCCTTACAAGTAAGTAAGGATATGCAGGGAACAAAGCGGCACCCTACTGTAGAAGACAATGTTACCATTTATGCGAATGCTACTATTTTGGGTGGTGATACGGTTATTGGTAAAAATTGTACTATTGGAGGTAATGTTTGGATCATTGAAAGTATACCAGATAATAATCTGGTCTATCATACTTCAGAAACAAAATTAAAACCTAAAAAATAAAGGATCATTTTGAATACAAAACAACTAATTGATATCATTGGTAATACTCCTTTAATTAAGGCCAATCATCTCATTAATAATGAGAAAATTACCTTGTTGCTTAAATTGGAAGGTCATAACCCAGGAGGAAGCGTTAAAGATCGTGCTGCTTTTAATATGATCAAGTCTGCACTTGACCGTAAAGAGATAAATAAAAACACCAAATTAATTGAAGCCACTAGTGGTAATACAGGAATTGCCTTAGCTATGATAGCTAGTGCCTTTGGTTTAAAAATGGAACTTGTTATGCCCGAAAATTCAACAAAGGAACGCATACAAACCATGGAAGCCTATGGAGCCAAGGTAATTTTGACACCTGCAGAAATTGGGATTGAAGGTTCCAGAGATTATGCCGAAAACAAAGTAATAAAGGAAGGTTACTATATGTTGAATCAATTTGCAAACAATGATAACTGGAAAGCTCATTACAAAACAACAGGACCAGAAATTTGGCGTGATACTGAAGGCTTAATCACTCACTTCGTATCTGCAATGGGAACTACAGGAACTATTATGGGCACGTCTACTTTCTTGAAGGAGAAGAATAAAAATATTCAAATAATTGGAGCGCAGCCAACAGACGATTCCAGAATTCCTGGTATTCGAAAATGGCCCGAAGCTTACTTACCAAAAATTTTCGATCGAAAAAAAGTTGACCAGATAATTGAAGTAAGCGAACAGGAAGCCAGAACCATGACCAAGCGACTGGCAACTGAAGAAGGTATTTTTGCTGGCATGAGCAGTGGCGGCTCGGTCACTGCAGCTTTAAAACTCATTAATACATTGGATCAAGGCGTTATTGTGGCCATAATTTGCGACAGAGGTGATCGGTATTTGTCATCAGATTTATTCTCTTTATAATTTTCAAGAGACCTTTTTTTAAGATTTCATTTTCGACCCTGTTTATTCCATAGCCTAAAGTATTGCAAGCTCCTCTTTGGAGATTGAAAGCCCTTTAAAATTTGAATGCTAATCCTAATAAATAAGAATCTGCATCGCTACTAAAAGTGAGTTCCATATGTTCCCACTGGTATGGCGTTGTAAACAAATAAGTGCTCCCTATTCCTACTACAACTCCTCCTAAAACATCCCAGCCATCATGTCTATTTTTTTTCAGCCTTGTGATTGCGGTAAAACTTGCTAAAGCATATGCAGGAATGCTGTTTTTAAACCCATAGCGTCTATGAATAAATGATGCACTTTGAAAAGTGTGGATGTATGTCCAGAGGGAAATGCATGGCCGCCATTATTTTGAGGTCGTTGTTTGTCAATCGCAACTTTTAATCCGTACGTCACTGCTTGATTCAATAAAAAACCTTTTGTGAATTGCCAGCTTCCCTCCTTGTCTCCTACTATAAAAGTCGTTCCTAAAGTAGCAGCAGGTAAAGCGAACAATACGATATCGCCTAAAGTTTCAAGCGTATTATTTTGAGATTAAAGTCGGTTTGGAAAAACTAACAGTAAAAAGACACTAATAATAATTATACATTTAGGACAAAGTATCTTCATATATTTTATTGTCAAATTTAAGTTGGCAAGATAAAAAAATTATCAAGACTGCATCTAATACTTTTCTGGTACAAATGTCTGATAATTAATAGGTGGCCTTACATAACCCTCGTGTCTAGGTAATTCTGGAAGGGTTACAGGCTCAAAATTCATAGGCTCATATGGAATTTTACTTATTATATGACTGATACAATTAAGTCGTGCTTTTTTCTTGTTATCTGCATTTACAACAAACCAGGGTACTTGTTTGGTATCTGTATGTGCAAACATGGCGTCTTTAGCTTTTGAGTATTCTAACCATCTGGAACGAGATTCCAGATCCATAGGACTGAATTTCCATCGTTTCATTGGGTTTTTAATACGGTCTTTAAAACGTTTTTCCTGCTCTTCATCACTTACAGAAAACCAGTATTTTAATAGAATTATACCAGACCTGACCAGCATGCGTTCAAATTCCGGACAGGAACGTAAAAACTCTTCATATTGTTTATTGGTGCAAAACCCCATCACCTTTTCAACACCAGCTCTGTTGTACCAACTTCTATCAAAAACAACGATTTCTCCAGCAGCAGGTAAGTGTTTTGCATATCTTTGAAAATACCACTGTGATTTTTCCCTTTCTGTCGGAACACCTAAAGCAACCACTCTACAAACACGTGGATTTAAGGGTTCGGTAAATCGTTTGATCGTACCTCCTTTTCCTGAAGCATCTCTACCTTCAAAGACGATCACGACCTTTAGTCCTTGATTTTTTACCCATTCCTGAAGATGAACCAGCTGATTATGCAAATCCGTAAGGTCATCTTCATATTGTTTTTTATCGTCTTTTTTTGAAATTTTATTTGTTTCCTCCATATTCAAATTTAGGTATAAAAGAGCATACTACAATTTGTTTTGTCTTATTTTGGAACAGTGACAAATTGAAGTTTGCTAATATTTTTATGCATTAATTCTTGTTCTTATTAAAACGTAATAAACAGAATTTTGACCTTGAGGCGAGCATCTCTTCTTGGCTTCAATTGAAACTATCTACTAATTACAATCATGCTCATAGTCTGTATATGCTAAAGCTGTTTGAGATAATATCCAGTTATCTTCATCAGCTTCAGAATCGTTCCATCTTAGGTTTAAGGCTCCTTCGCCTGTAACCGTGAATTCCATTGTCACAACACTTGTGTTATTAGAATCTTGAATATCTGTATATCGAATTTTAAGAGTATTCTCCGTATTTTCAAGCAACTCCAAATTTTCAAACCAGAATGGTGCCTCAACAAAATTCTTGTAGTTAGTAAAGCACTGAACTGGTTCATTCACAATTTTAAACTGTTCAAAAGGATTCGTAGTATTATTTAAAAATCTGAAGATTAAATCATCTCTAGACTCAAAAGCAGTTTTTTCATTAATAGCTAAAAAACTATTTTCAGGCCCTCTGTTTCCTATTGAATCATCTTCACTACATCCAGTTAAGATGAAGAGAAAAAATCCTAAAAAATAAAAACTGTGTTTTACTTTATTCATGGCTATAGATTTGATTACTAATAGAATTTATTTTGCTCTAAATTTAAAAAAAATTGTTCGAATAGAATTAATAATGGTAAGATTTAATTCTAATAAAAAAATCCAATGTAATGAAATACCATTAAAAAAACATTTTGTTGGTACTTGCAAGTCTAGAAAAATGCCTCCATTGATTCTGTTAAGTTATATATGTTTTGGTGGGAATCATTCAAAGTCCTTTTTAAGTTTTTTTACTGACTTTTATCATAGTTTTTGGTCTTATTATTAAAGAAATTTAATTCACCTAAAAAAAGTAGAATCTATTCTTAATAATTTATCTAAAACCATAAAATATGTATGATAAAAAATCAGATTTAGCAGGACCTGGAATCAGTACTTATGAAAAAGTAAGTCAAATACTTCCTGACAATTATGAGGCTCTACAAAGCCCTTTAAAACGAATGGAAGCTCTTTACATGATCAAAGAATACATTGAAAAAGGTCTTGCCGAAGCCTTGAACCTGCAGATGGTCCAAGTACCACTTATTGTTAGTAAAGATAGTGGTGTAAATGATTATTTAGATAGGGATGGTTCCAGAACACCTATTGATTTTCCAGCTGGATTGGGTTTACCAAAACGCATTGAAGCCCAAGTGGTACAAGCTGCTACTAAATGGAAACGTATGGCATTGGCACAGTTTGAGTGTGAAGAAGGTAAAGGCATCAATACTGACATGCGAGCGGTTAGAAAAGATTATTTTTTAGATCATGACCATTCATCTTATGTAGACCAATGGGATTGGGAAAAAAGAATCACAGAGAAGGATAGAAACCTGGATTATTTAATAGATACTGTCAAAAAGATATGGACCGTTATACATGGTGCAGGTATGATGGTAAAAGAGAAATTTCCAGAATTGAATGACCCAAGATATCCGGATATTCCTGAAGAATTAAAATTCTTCCATGCAGAAGAAATTCTGGCAATGTATCCAGATCTTCCTAGGAAAGAAAGAGAAACCAGACTTATTCAAAAATATCCAGCGGTATTTATTATAGGTATTGGAGCTGTTCTTAAAGATGGTTATCCTCATGAGATGCGTGCCGCAGATTATGATGATTGGATCACTCCTACCATCACGAAAAATGGCGAGCAAATGTATGGCTTGAATGGTGATATTCTTGTTTGGAACCCTGTTACCAAAAGAAGACATGAATTGACCTCTATGGGCGTTAGAGTCACAAAAGATTCACTCAAAGCGCAATTAGAATTGACAGACCAATTAGATTTTCTTGAATTACCATATCATAAAGCTATTTTAAACGATGAGATTCCTTTAAGTATTGGTGGAGGCATTGGACAAGCTAGAACTTATATGTATTTGTTACGCACCGCTCATTTAGGTGAAGTGACTGTTTCTGT
>CAYTSL010000142.1:0-5350 GCA_964440415.1 uncultured Flavobacteriaceae bacterium | reverse complement strand
ATATTATCTATCCCAAATCCAACCTCATAGTTTTTTTTGAATGTCTTATTTACAGCCCAATTCCATAATGTATACGAGTTAACAAACTCATCATACTTATCTAAATAGCTATTACTATTCGTATCGAACAACCCATATTTACTCCTGTAATTAACTCTGATATTTGTATTCAAACCCCATTTCTGAACGTTATAAAATATTTTAAGATTTGCCATATGTCTGGACCGATTATACAGACCAAAATAATCATCTTTTTTAAGCTGAAATGAGGGCGAACTTGGAGATAATCTAGCGAATACTTCACCATTTTTAAAAGCTTCTTCTGCTTCTTTATCTTTAGCAAATAATAACTGGTATCCTCCAGAAATTTTTAGTTGATTTGAAGGCTTCCAAGTTGCATTAAACTCTAATCCTTGCGTATAGACATCATTTACATTATAATAGCTATACACGCCTTGTCCGTTTATTTTATTAGCTATTAATCTAGTATCAATTAAATCATGAATATCGTTTCTGAATAGATTTACTTCAAGTTTTAATTCCGAAATAGGATTATAATTTGCTCCAAAATTATAGGCTATTGAGTTTTCTGGATTCAATTGATCTTCAAATTCTGAAGTTGGTACAACAATGTTAATAATTTGACCTTCGTCTACTAATTCTGGGATTCGTGTTACCACTGTATTATACCCCAAGATTGTATAACCCACAAATCCATTTGAAAAATCAAAATACAACTGTCTAAAATCTGGAGCTTTATATCCATAACCAACAGACCCTTTAAAAGAAATCTTATCATTTAACTCATAGCGAAGAGCTCCTTTTGGACTAAATTGAGACTTGTATTCATTATGACCATCAAATCTTGCTCCCAGAATAACATTAATTTTATCGTTAGGATTACCATCATACTGTAAATAGGCGAATGGTGAATTAAATTCAGGATTCGAGGTAAAGTCTGTTCTATCTAATGTTTCATGATTTAAACCTATACCACCACTAAATGAACTTTTATTATTAGGATCGTATGTGGCTCGAATTTCCGGTCTAACAAGCAATTCGTTATAATCACTTTCACTAAATAGTGTATTATCTTCAACTGAATTTAAATATTCGTCGGCTTTATACTGTGTAGCATAGAATTCGAAATAACTGCTCCATTTTTCGCTATAGGTATGATTTACTTTTAAATGAGCATTCCATTCTTTTAATTTAATCTCACCCTTTTCGTCCAAAGTTGGTGCATAAACTTGATCCTGAATAAAGTATCTACCAGAAACATAGTATTCTGTACCTCCTGTATTATATTTAAGTTTGGTGTTAAAGGTGTAGTTACTAAAAGGATCCACTGTATTTAAATCTAAAGCGTTTAAAAACTGGTATCCATCGCTGCTAAATCTATTTATAAATGTATTTATTGAAAACTTTTCCTTTTTGTAGTCCAGACTTAAATTAGCATCATGAGTGTTAAAAGTTTCAGTTTTATAGTTTAGGTTGCCATTAAAACCATTTTTATTAACATTCTCTGTAATAATATTTATTACCCCTCCAAGTGCTTGACTTCCATACAAACTTGATGACGCTCCTTTAACTATTTCAATTTGTTTAATATTTCCTACGGTAAGTCTTCCAATATCTAAAGTGCCTGCAGAACGACCTATTATTGGAACTCCGTCGATAAGAATTAATGTATACTGAGAATCTAATCCTTGCATTTGAATTCCTTCTCCACCTACAAATTCTGATACAGTAATTAAGCCTGTTTGCTCATTTAATATATCATCCAATCGATTGGAATTAACATCACTTATTTGTTCTTTTGATACAATTAGAGCTGGCAATGGTAAGGATGAAAGTTGTCTGTAGGTTCTGGTAGCAGTTATCAAAACTTCATCCAATTTTTGCTCAACTACAGTATCCTTTAATTTAATTTGAGATTGACAAAATGAAATGCCAAAAAGAATACATAGATAAGTTATGCTTAATTTTTTTTTCTTGTTCATACCAAAAATATGAGCGAAATTAATTCCTTATATTTTTAAAAAATAACGCTGAAAGATATTTAAATAACGATGAAATTTATTTTCTACTTTATTCACTAAAATCACTGTAAAATAAGTATATTTGAAGCAATAATTACATGATATTTATCATTACACATTAATTACTATTTCTAAAATATAACGGTAAATTATGACCAAGGAAATAATTCTGGAGGAAGGGTTTAGTTTGATAAAGTTGGAGAATGATACTTCTGAAATTGTTAAATTTGAAAGAGCTGTTGACAGTACATTTATCCAAATGCATTTTAGTATCAAGAACATCTCTAGTCTTCATTTTGGGCCTCATTATAAAATAGATGTTAAAGAGAATAATTCATTATTATTATACAACCCAAACCAAAACCTTCCTATAAACCTGAGTTTAAATCCAAACTCAAAGCAACTAATATTAATAATTGCAATAAACATCTTCCACTCATTCTTTTCACAAGTCGCAAATCTCATTCATTTTTTGGATGATGAAAATAAAGACAAGAAGTATTATTTGGACAAAGAGTTGACTCCTTCAGAAATTTTGGTTCTTAATCAAATTTGTAATGACCACATGCATGGGTCGCTTCAGCAACTCTACACCAAAGGCAAGGTTTATGAATTATTAAGCCTTTACTTCAATAAAACTGAAGAAAACGATCAAAGCTGTCCATTTCTTGATGATGAGGAGAATGTAGATAAGATCAAAAAAGCAAAACAGATCGTCATTGACAATATGTCTGAACCACCTTCACTACCTAAATTAGCGAACGAGGTTGGATTAACTCTTCCTAAATTAAATGATGGTTTTAAACACATTTATGGAGGTTCTATTTTCAATTTCTTGTTAGATTACAAATTGGAATACGCCAGAAAAATGCTGCTCTCCAAAAAACACAACGTGGCAGAAATTAGCTTGCATATAGGATATAGTACTGCTAGCCATTTTATTTCAGCATTCAAAAAGAAATATGGCACAACTCCTAAACAATATATGATGAATCTTTAAAAGGATTCTAGTAGCATCACATTTAAGTTTTAATTGTAATTGTTTTGTAAACTTTTAGTTATTTTCACGTCTTATTAAAAACTTGTGAATTCTTAAAAGCATGCAAAAAACATATTATGATCCGGCCGATCTCAAAAAATTCGAAAATATCTCTGATTGGAATGAAGAACTTGGAACTAAATTCTTTGATTATTACAGTAAAGTTTTTGAAGAAGGAGCTTTAACAGCCAGAGAAAAATCATTAATTGCTCTGGCAGTAGCTCATACTATTCAGTGCCCTTATTGCATAGATGCGTATACAGGTGATGGTTTACAAAGAGGAATTACTAAAGAAGAAATGATGGAAGCGTTACACGTTGCTGGAGCCATTCGTGGTGGTGCATCATTGGTTCATGGTGTACAGATGATGAATAAAGTAAATAAATTGGATTTGTAAGCAGGTTGTTGATTTTGACAAATCAAAACCTTACAAATCGCTTATTCCAACGAAGGTTGGAATCTCATTAAATACAATTTTAGAAATTAAATGATATTAAAATCACTTCACAAGAGACATAATGAATTAGCTAACGCTAACAGACAACTTGAAATTTTAAGTAATGGTATTTTTCAAAATGGAGATTTACCTAAATTTAAAGATAAAATTGGAGAAACAAGTCAATATCCTTTAAGACCAAATAAAATTGAAATATTACAAATCAATGTTGGCTATATGTGTAACCAAGTATGTGCACATTGTCATGTAGATGCTGGTCCAGACAGACAAGAGATAATGACTAAAGAAACTATGCAGCAATGTATAGACGTTATAAAAACCACAAGTGCTCATACATTGGATCTTACTGGAGGTGCTCCAGAAATGAACCCAAATTTTAGATGGTTTGTTGAAGAGGCATCTAAAGCTGGAGTTAAAGATTTTATTGTACGCTCTAACCTTACCATTATTAGAGCAAATAAAAAATATCATGATCTGCCAGAATTCTTTAAAAAACATAACATTCATGTAGTTTCTTCAATGCCACATTGGACAAAGGGAAAGACAGATAAACAGCGTGGTGA
Source organism: uncultured Flavobacteriaceae bacterium (assembly GCA_964440415.1). Lineage (GTDB taxonomy): Bacteria > Bacteroidota > Bacteroidia > Flavobacteriales > Flavobacteriaceae > Site-B1. The sequence goes on along the minus strand of CAYTSL010000142.1, from coordinate 1,249 downwards.
AGGTGTTTTTGACAAGTCGATTAAAGCGCTTCAAGATTTAAATGCAGTAGGTTACGGAATGCCAAATAGCGATTTAAGACTAGACTTGGTTTATAATCCTACTGGTGCCTTTTTACCAGGAGACCAAATTTCAATGGAAATGGAATTCAAAAAAGCTCTGCTGGAAGATTTTGACATTCATTTTCATAATTTATTTGCGATTACTAATTTGCCAATTAGTCGATTTTTAGATTACTTAATTGCTTCAGAAAATTATGAAGACTATATGTATTCTCTGGTTGAAGCTTACAATCAATCTGCTGTTAAAAACGTTATGTGCACCAATACAATTTCAGTAAGTTGGGATGGATGGTTATATGATTGTGATTTCAATCAAATGTTAGAACTTAAAGTGAATAGTAAAGTAAAACATATAAGTGAGTATAATGAAGATTTACTCCAAAACAGAGACATTGTAATATCACAACACTGTTATGGTTGCACTGCAGGAGCCGGAAGTAGTTGCCAAGGAACCGTTGCCTAAAAATCTATAGTATTGAAACATATAACTCAAATCTTAATTATACTTATTTCTACAATTAGTTTCTCCCAAGAAACAATGTCTGATTTGCTAAAAAAACACAACAGCAGAAGTATTCCCTATATTTCTGTACAAGAATTGGCAATGCCAAAAACAGAAGCTATTATTTTAGATGCAAGAGAACCAAAAGAATACGATACAAGTCATATAAAAGATGCAATTTGTGTTGGGTATGATTATTTTGAATTAGATTCAATAACCAAAAAAGTTCCAAATAAAGACGCCAAAATTGTAGTGTATTGCTCTCTTGGAATTCGATCGGAAGATATTGCAGAAAAACTTAAAAAAGTTGGATACACCAATGTTTTCAATCTTTATGGAGGGATTTTTGAATGGAAAAATAAAGATTTCATCGTTTACAATTCCGAAGAAACTGAAACAGAAAATGTCCATACCTTTTCTAAAGAATGGAGCCAATGGCTCACAAAAGGAATAAAAGTTTATGAGTAAAAACTTGCTCATTATATTCACTCGAAATCCAGAACTTGGCAAAGTAAAAACACGATTAGCCAAATCTATTGGTGATGAAAATGCTTTAACCATTTACAAAACTCTTCTGGATAGAACAGAAAAAACAACCCGAAATTTAACTTGTGATAAAGCTGTTTATTATTCGGTTAAAATTAGAGAAAATGACATTTGGGATACTTCAATTTATCAAAAGCAACA
>CAYTSL010000141.1:2661-5356 GCA_964440415.1 uncultured Flavobacteriaceae bacterium | reverse complement strand
TTCATTAATGATGATATTGAATTAAAAATCAATGTTAAGGCTACAAAGTCTTAAGGAGAATAGTTTTAAATGAATATAAAAAACCACTCTATAAATTGAGTGGTTTTTTTTATCTTAAAACACTATGATCAGCAACCGAATACAACTACTAAACTGTAATCCAGAAATTTTAGACTGGATATTAGAAGGTGATGAAGTACTGGCTGAAAATCTTAACATAAAAGTACCCAAAAACTGGACAGAATTTGGAACTGATGTTTTTAAATTCTCACAAGCTGCTATTACCAAAAAACCAAGTTCGCAAGTTTGGTGGACGTATTTAGCCATTGATGTTGAAAAGAAATCTTTGATAGGTAATTGTGGATTTAAAGGCGAACCCATTGACGGATTTGTTGAAATAGGTTATGAGGTGTGCAGAGCATATAGGACCAAAGGTTACGCAACAGAAATGGTAAAAGAATTAATTACATTGGCTTTTAATAGTAAAGAGGTTAAATCTGTTTTGGCACACACCTTAACAGAAAATAATCCTTCTGTAAGTGTCCTTAAAAAATTCGGATTTACCTTTGTTAAAGAAATATTTGATGAAGAGGATGGTAAACTATGGCAATGGGAATTGAGCCAATAAAATTATAAAAGATCTTCTAAAGCCGGTTGCAAATTATTATAGGAAAACTCAAAACCTAAACTTTCTATTTTTCTTGAGCTAACGCGCTGACTATCAAATAATATTTCGTGCATTTCACCTAGAATCAATTGCAAGACTTCTTTAGGAATGTTTGGCAAAATTAATGGTCTTTTCAATTTTTTGGCAATCGTTTTAATTAATTCTTCATTTGTAACAGGGTTTGGTGCTACTGCATTAACAACACCAGAAATATCATTTTCCACAACATGAACAAACATGGAGACCAGATCATCGATATGAATCCATGATTGCCATTGTTCACCGTTTCCAAATGCAGCCCCAACACCATACTTTACAGGTTGTGACATTTTTGGTAGGGCTCCTGCTGAATTGCTTAATACAACCCCAATTCTAAGTTTTGAAACAAGTATGTCCAAGGTTGAAAAAGCATCAACTGCATTCTCCCATTTATTAACTACTTCACCTAAAAAATTAGGGTTTATAGAAGTGTAATCCTCATCATAGTAATTTGTTAATGAACTTGGATATATTCCTATTGCACTTGCAGATACCACCTTTTTAACCGGATAGTTGCCCCTTTTAATTTCATTGAATAATAATTGAGTGGTTTCGGTTCTGCTTTTTATAATCTCCTCTTTGTATTGCGGAGTCCACCGCTTTGCGACACTGGCTCCTACAAGATGAAAAACAGCTTCTACATCTTGAAAACAAGCGGTATCTATTTCATTGTTTTTGGGGTTCCAATAAAACCCTTGGTAATTATCTTTATTAGAGATTTTGCTTTTACGCGTTGTTAAATAATTAACAGACCACCCTTTCTGAATACATGATTTGGTAAGCTTACTACCAATTAATCCCGTAGCTCCTGTTACTAATACTTTCATTTAACAATTTTGTGTAAAGTTACGAAGATGACTTACCGAATGTTATCGATTTAAGTTAGGTTTAACAGAATTAACTAATTTTTAATATTTAGTGCTTTTAGCTATGAAAAATGTTAAGCTTCTTTGTTAGCTCGTAGCATTTAGCTCTAGAAATTACTTTATTGGATTAGCTGAATTCTTTGTTGCTCTCAACATTTCTCTCTTTCCTGGTGGTCCTGGAAGTCGTTCTACCGCGAATCCAACAGATTGTAAAGCTCTACGAACGCTTCCTTTAGCGGAATAGGTCACCAGAATACCATTTGGTTTTAGTGCAACGAACATTTTTTTAAATACAATCTCTGTCCAGAGCTCTGGTTGAACTCTAGCTCCAAATGCATCAAAATAGATCAGATCATATTTTTTAAGATCATCAATATCTTCAAAGAATTGTTGTCGTTTGGTTAATGTAAATGAATCAATAACATGGTGTTTTGTTTCCCAAACTATCGTATGAAGGACATCAAACAATTCATCCTGTTCTTTATTTAGAAGTACTTTTGGATAATTTAATTCCTTAATTTCTTCATAAGCTACAGGATATGCTTCTATACCAACATAATCAACTTCAATATTCAATTGAGTACATTCCAAAAGAGTTAAATAAGCATTTAGTCCTGTACCAAAACCCATTTCAAGAATAGAAATGTTTTGGATGGATTCCTTTTCATGAATATGAATTAAACCAGTTTTAATGAAAACATGTAAAGCCTCTTGTAGTGCTCCATGTTTAGAATGGTATTGTTCATCCCAATCTGGTAAATGGATGGTTTTAGAACCATCTGCAGTAGTAATTATTTTGCGTTGCATTATTGTTTCAAGAGAACACCATCTGCCTCAAAGGAAAAGGTCCTTTTAGGTTCTGTAATTGCTGCAATTTCTTCTTTAGATTTTCCAGCATCTTCGGCATAATGACGCTGTTCATCAACCGGAACCTCATTAATAAATGCTTTCCCATTAATGATTACCTCTTTTCCAGCAATATCTTTTGGTACAAAAAATTCATAATCCTTGAACTTTACCATTACTTGATTGCCATCTTCAAGATCAACTTTCATCCAACAACCCTTGGATTGACAAACTTCGTTTACTTTTCCAGTCATTTTAGAATTGATACTATCTCCTA
>CAYTSL010000141.1:0-2561 GCA_964440415.1 uncultured Flavobacteriaceae bacterium | reverse complement strand
GATTGACAAACTTCGTTTACTTTTCCAGTCATTTTAGAATTGATACTATCTCCTATTCGCATGGTTTTATAATGCTTCGCCATAGAAGTTGCAGCAATGGCATCATCTGCAATAATTTCCTTGCCAAAAGAGGAATAGGTTACCTCTTGCTTGTTTTCTGTTTCTTTTTTTGCTTCATCTTTACAAGCAAAAACTAATATTCCTATCAATAAAAATGTTAAAAGTTTTCTCATATCACAATAATTTAAGAGGTAGCTAATATACAGTTTTTTATCAATCAATAATTGCCTAAATTTGTTGTATAAATCCAGTTGGCAATGAATAACACAATAACTAAAAGTATAGAAATTATCAAGTCTGACACCACTAAAATTCATGATGTGGATTTTGATAATTTAGGATTTGGTAAGGTTTTTACTGATCATATGATGGTCTGTGATTATAAAAATGGGGTGTGGAGTGAACCTAAAATTGTGCCTTATAAAGCTATCACTTTAGAACCGGCAGCAAAGATCTTTCATTATGGACAATCTATTTTTGAAGGTATGAAAGGTTATAAAGATGCAGATGGTAACATTATGCTATTTCGTCCTTTAGATAATTGTAAGCGTTTAAATATTTCTGCAGAACGATTAGCAATGCCAGCAATTCCTGAAGATTATTTTATGGAAGGTTTAAAAACCTTACTAAAAGTTGACAGCGATTGGATTCCAACTGCTGATGGAAGCTCGTTATACATAAGACCATTTATGTTTGCAACTGGAGAAGGTTTTCATGCATCTCCTGCAGATGAATATAAACTGATTATTGCTTGTTCTCCTTCTGGTTCTTATTTTGCTGGAAAAGTGAAGGTTTTAATTGAAGAAAAATATGCCAGAGCTGCCAATGGTGGTGTAGGTTATGCTAAAGCTGGAGGTAATTATGCTGGGCAATTTTATCCAACTCAATTAGCTATAGAGAAAGGCTACAATCAAGTTATCTGGACAGATGATAGCACGCATGAATTCATTGAAGAAGCTGGAGCTATGAATGTGTTTATGAGAATTAATGACACCTTGATTACAGCACCAACAAGCGAAAGAATTTTAGATGGAATTACTCGTAAAAGTATTATTGAAATTGCCAAGGAAGATGGAATTAATGTTGAAGTAAGAAAGATTAAAGTAAGTGAAATTGTTGAAGCTGCAAAGAATGGAAGTTTAAAAGAAATTTTTGGCGCAGGAACTGCGGCTGTAATTTCTCCTATTGCTGGATTTGGTTATAGAGGTGAAGATTTTGACTTACCAGAATTAGATAATACCTATGCTGCAAAACTTAAAAAGAGAATAACAGATATACAAACCAACAAAGCCGAAGATAAATATGGCTGGAGAGTGAAATTATAGTCGGAAGTTGGAAGACTGAAGAACGAAGTTAAAAGCGGAAATTAAAATAATTTTAATTTCCGCTTTTTTTATTTGTCTAATATGTCTAAAATGTTTGGTTTAAAGTAATTTGGACCTTTAAGTACTTTACCATCTTCTCTGTAAATAGGTTCGCCATCTGCTCCCAATTTACTCATATTACTGCGTTGGATTTCATCAAAAACTTCTTCTATTTTATGTTGCAAGCCATGTTCGATGATGGTTCCACAAAGTATATAAAGTAAATCGCCCAAGGCATCTGCAACCTCAACTAAATCGCCATTAGTGGCAGCATCTAAATATTCTTCGTTTTCCTCTCTCATGAGTTTATAACGAAGTAAGTTTTTTTCAAGTCCCAAATCGGCTTTTGGATTCTCTCTGTATCCCAGTTTGTATGCTGTATGAAAAGCTTTTACTGCTTCAATTTTGTTTTTCATATATCTAATTTATTAAATTCATAGTCCGAAGCTTTAGCGAAGGACTACATTACTTTTTTCATTAACCACGAAGGTGCTATTTTTAAAACCCAGGCAATCAAATTCCAACGTTTTGAAATATACACACGACGCTTTTTCCTTTTTATAGCTGAATAGATCTGTTTGCTTGCTTTTTCGAGCGAAACCATCCAGAAAATACCATCACCTAAAGCCATTTTGGTATCAACAAAACCCGGACGAACATCAGTTATATGGACCTTACCTCCTTTTATTTCTTTTGCCTTAAAATATAAAGACTCCAAATAATTAACCTGATAAGCCTTTGAAGCAAAATATGCTGGAGATTCTCGATTTCCTCTTAAAGATGCAATTGATGAAATGGCTACTAAATGTCCAGATTTTTGATTTTTAAACAATTTAAAAGCAAGATCATAAATAATTGTTGCACCTAAAACATTTGTTTTTATTGTATCATATTCCTTTTGCCAATCCAATTCTGGGTTTTCATAACCAACTCCGGAACTGTGAATAATTAAATCAATGGTTCCTAATTCGTTAACCAAATCACTAAACACTTGATTTGTCTGATCGATTTCTTGCACATCATTTTCCTTTATAATAAAATTATCAGGATTTGAAGACTTTAAATCTTCAAGCATGGCCAACCGTCTTCCAGTGATGGCAACCTTAAAACCATCTGACGCTAACATTAAAGCCAATT
>CAYTSL010000140.1:0-5369 GCA_964440415.1 uncultured Flavobacteriaceae bacterium | reverse complement strand
TGTCAGTTGTTTTTGGTAGAATTTAATCAAATAAATATACCGAATAAATAATGCAGTTAATAATGGAATAAGCGCAAAGCCAAACCTTTGTATTCCAATAATCCAATGCAAGATCAAAAGACAAATCATAATTATTAGAAACTTAATATACTTTTTAAACCATCGACTGGGTTTTGTTTTTATAACTTGAAGTGTCATAAAAAGGTTTATTGCAAAGGCCCATAGCAGATTGTAGTTTTGAGCAGTAGCTCCATGATCGGTGGCAAACCATAACAACAGGATAATAATTCCTATTAATCCTGTAATGATAAATATGGAAATATCTAACCATTTACTGCGCTCATTCCCTTTGTAGTCTTTGAACGTTATATAAAGAATCAAAATACTTATTATACCCAAAATAAATAAAGGGCTCGTTAAAACGTTTACAGAAGGGTTAGTGCCTGTTTTTTTATAAAGGACTAGCTCATTCTTTACTAAAGTTTTTTTCTTGTCTTGTTTAAATTTTGCAGAACCGAAAAAATCATATATATACTCTGGTAAGAACATATGTTCAATGGCTGATGCTTTTCTATCAATTATAGAACCAAGCGCCAAATCAATCCCAAGGCTTCCCCATGAATTCCAATATAAATTTTCTTGAATTAAAGACCTAAAGGTCTTACTTTCAAAAGATTCGGGTAATTTGAAGTCTATATTATTATTCAAAGCTATAACCAGAACATCTTTAATTTTTGTAGCACAATTATCATAGAAAAAATCGTATAGATAAAATTGATTTGCGGGCTCATAGTTCTTAGATAAAAAATTAAACACTTGTTGCTTTTCATCAACCGTTAAATTTAGAACTTGTTCTTTTATAGTTCTGTTCTGCCTTATATAGCTCGCTTTAAAATCTTCATAATAATTTGCATCAATTTTGTAATTTAGTTTTCCTTGTGCAAATTTGGTATAGAAGTTAGGTGTATCAAAATCATAAACACCATAATTAAATACAATATCAATTAAACTGTCCTTCACTCTATAAGCACTATGACCAAAAGAATCATTTAAAGAACTTCCTGGGCCTATAGTAAGAACACTTATTCTTGAATTATGTGAAAGTTGTTTATATTGAGATTGCACGGGAAGTACAAAAAAAAAGATAAATAAAAAGAGTAAAAATTGCTTCATAAGTTTCTCAACTACCTAAAAATACTAAAATCTAATTTTACAGAAAAAACATTTGAATACAAAGCAGTACTTTGGTCTCCTATATCAGTAAACGCATAATCTACTTGAATACCTTTAAATTTAAAACCTAGTCCAAAATTAGGCTGAAAACTTAATTGATCATTGTTATCAATTGTTAGTTCATTCTGAAAATTACCAATTCCTCCTCTAAGATAGATCATATCAATATATCCAAATTGAAACCCAAAGGCTGGATTAATACTAGCAAAGGAAGAAGAAATTAAATCATTATTTTCTTCAAAGCGTACAATCAAATCAATTTCTGTAATCAACGAATAGTCATAGTTAAAAATAAAGGTTTTCGACATGCCTAATTGCAATTTAGGAATGGTAACCTCTGAACTCTCTGGCACTTCTTGATTTTGCCCAACAATAGCATTTTGAATAGTAGAAAGTTTATCTTCATTAATACTCCAGGAATTATAAGTAGTTGTAATATCTCTTGCCATTATCCCAAATTTCCAATTGTTTTTACTCTCAAATTGGATACCTAAATCTAAACCGAATCCCCATGAACTAGCAAAATCTCCAATTATTCTCCTAATAACCTTGGCATTAACCCCATAATTTAATCCGTCCAAAGGTAATTTCCTAGAATAGGAAAAAGTCAAACCATAATCGGCTGTTGAAAACAGACTAATTCTGTCGTAATTAATGTTTCCTTGATCATCTATAAGTTGAGTGGTGTCTAAAATATCATCAACACCAAAACGAATTAAAGATAAAGCTACTGCACTTTTATCATCTAGAGGCATAGCAAAGGCGGCGTAATCATAATTAGCAATATTCGCGAAGTAACTGGCATGCATTAACGCCATTTGATTATCTTCTAAATGAACTAAACCTGCTGGATTCCAATATCCGGAATTAACATCTGCAATATTAGCCACAACAGCATTACTCATACCAAGAGCCGCAGCATCCACACCAATATTCATAAATTCATTGGAATATTTTTTGGTTTGAGCTGAAAGTGAAATTGAAACTATCAACAAGACGCTAAAAATTTGATACTTCAAACGCAATTTTTTTATGGCAAATTTGCACATATTTTCATCTTAATTAACTACAAATACATGTCAGATATTGTATATCTCTTGCTTTAGACGAAAATAGTTTACTATTTTTACAAAAACTAACTAAATGACGGTTAAAAGACACCTCCCTAATATAATTACTTTACTGAATGTTTTTTGCGGAAGCGTTGCAGCAATTTTCGCTGCTAATAGTAATTTTGTAATGGCTGCAATATTTGTTTTTCTGGGTATTTTTTTCGATTTTTTTGATGGTTTAATAGCTAGAAAGCTCGATGTTCAAAGTGAATTGGGAATACAGTTAGATTCTTTGGCAGATATGATAACCAGCGGATTAGTTCCTGGAATTATCATGTTTAAGTTGCTATCGTTAGTTGTGAATTCTTCTGATGCATTTATTAATGAAGAATGGAATTCTTACTTTAACTGGTCTGGAATCAATGCATCTATGTTACCATTTTTAGCTTTATTAATTACAATGGCATCTTGTTATAGATTGGCCAAATTCAACTTGGATGAAGACCAGCAGGACCATTTTATTGGCTTACCAACGCCGGCAAACACCTTGTTAATAGTTTCATTGCCTTTGATTATTGAGTTTCAGAATAACGACATTATGAATGCCATAATTTTAAATAAATGGTTTTTAATTGCTTTAACTCTGGTTAGTTCTTATTTATTAAATTCTAAAATCGATCTATTTGCTTTAAAATTTAAAGACTGGAGTTTTAAAGGTAATTCTATTAGATACATATTCATATTATTAAGTATAATTGCTCTCTTGGTTTTACAATTTGCAGCAATTCCTTTAATAGTTGTGATTTACATAGTAATGTCTCTTTTAAAAAATATTTCATCTAAATAGGTATTAAAATAAGAATATAATATGGCTTCAGGATTTTTTGCTTTATTAGATGATATTGCTGCGTTAATGGATGATGTCGCTGCAATGAGTAAAATAACGACTAAAAAAACAGCGGGTATTCTTGGTGATGATTTGGCTGTAAATGCTGAAAAAGCGTCTGGATTTGTTTCATCAAGAGAATTACCTGTTTTATGGGCCATTACAAAAGGCTCTTTTATCAATAAATTAATTATTTTGCCATTTGCCTTTTTGTTGAGTGCTTTACTTCCATGGGCAGTGACTGTAATTTTAGTATTAGGAGCTATTTATTTGGCTTATGAAGGTGCGGAAAAAATATATGAATATTTTGTGCCGCATGAGCATAAAAAAGTAGAAGAATTAAAGAAAAAACTTGATAAAGCAGGGATTCTAGCTGTTGAAAAAAGTAAAATTAAATCTGCTATTATAACCGATTTTATTTTATCGGTAGAAATTGTAATAATTGCATTGGGCACTGTTGTTGGACAGAACTTACTTTTTCAAATTTTAGTGGTTTCAATTGTGGCTATTATAGCCACTGTTGGAGTATATGGAATCGTAGCTCTAATAGTTAGAATGGACGATTTTGGCTATAAACTTATTAGTTTAAGTAAAAATGGAAACGGATTTTGGGTATTCATAGGTAACCTTTTTGTTAATGCCTTACCTAAAATCATAAAAAGTCTTTCGGTTATTGGAACAATTGCATTGTTGTTAGTTGCTGGCGGAATTTTTGTCCATAATATTGAGTTTTTACATCATTTTTTAGAGATCTTACCTTCTATATTGCGTGACTTTATTGTTGGTTTAATTGTTGGTGTTGTTGCCCTAATTTTTATGATGGCATTTAAAAGAATAACTAAAATATTTAAGAATTAGCTTTAACAGTAATATATAAGGCAGAAGAAAGACAAAACTTTAGTTTTTAATTTAGAAGTCCAACTTCTTTTTTCTCAACTCAAAGTTCTGTCCTAAATACACTTTTCGTACCATTTCGTCACTTGCCAATTCTTCTGGCACACCGGCTTTTAAGATGCTTCCTTCAAACATAAGGTAGGTTCTGTCTGTTATAGCCAAGGTTTCCTGAACGTTATGGTCTGTAATTAAAATACCAATGTTCTTTTTTGTCAATCGAGCTACGATACGTTGTATATCTTCAACAGCAACCGGATCTACACCAGCAAAAGGTTCATCCAATAATATAAAACTTGGGTCAGTTGCTAAAGCACGTGCTATTTCAGTTCTACGTCTTTCTCCACCTGATAACAGATCACCTCTGTTTTTTCTAATATGACTCAATCCAAACTCCTCGATAAGTTCTTCCATTTTGTCATGTTGCTCTTTTTTGCTTAAGGTCGTAAGTTGCAACACACTTAAAATATTGTCTTCGATACTTAATTTTCTGAATACTGATGCTTCCTGCGCCAAATAACCAATACCGTTTTGAGCACGTTTGTACATAGGGTATTTAGTAATTTCGTTATTATCCAAGTAAATGGTTCCTCCATTGGGTTTAATCAAGCCAACAATCATATAGAAACAAGTAGTTTTTCCAGCTCCATTTGGACCTAACAGACCAACGATTTCTCCTTGGTTAACTTCCAAAGAAACACCCTTTACTACTTTTCGACCATTATAGGCCTTCATTAAATTTTCAGCTCTTAACTTCATAGTTACAATAACGCAATTTTTTATTAATTATTAGCCTCTAAAGCATCCCAAAACTCGTAAGCACGGCGCAAATGAGGTATGACAATAGTACCTCCAACCAAAGTCGCAATACTTAAGGCTTCCACAACTTCTTCTTTACTTAAACCAGCTTTTTTGCTACTTTCTAAATGATATTTTATGCAATCATCGCAACGTAGAACAGTTGAAGCGACCAAACCTAACAGCTCTTTAGTTTTAACATCTAAAGCACCTTCTTGAAAGGCATTTGTGTCTAAATTAAAAATGCGCTTGATTATTTTATTGTTATCGGCTAAAATCGTATCATTCATTTTAGCGCGATAATCGTTAAACTCTTTAACTGGATTTGACATGGTTTTGTTCTTTCTTTTTTTGATTTCGCACAACTACTTTAGAAATAAATATACTGACTTGATATAATACTAATATTGGAATAGCAACTATAATTTGACTCGCAATATCTGGAGGCGTAATAATTGCTGAAAGAACTAATACTATTACAAGCGCATATTTGCGATACTTTTTCAAGA
>CAYTSL010000139.1:1571-5372 GCA_964440415.1 uncultured Flavobacteriaceae bacterium | reverse complement strand
GAAGTAAAGCAAAAACATCCAGATGTTATCTTTTTAGCTGAAGCATTTACGGCTCCAAAAATAATGGCGCGATTAGCGAAAGAAGGTTATACGCAATCCTATACTTATTTTACATGGAGAAACACAAAGCATGATTTCATCGAGTACATGAATGAATTGACTCAATCTGAATTAAAGGAGTTCATGCAACCTAATTTCTGGCCAAATACGCCTGATATTAATCCTTATCACTTGCAGGGTGCAAACGATTCTAAATTTATTCAGCGCTATGTCCTTGCGGCTACTTTAAGTTCCAGCATAGGTATATATGGACCTGTTTTTGAGCATATGATAAGTGATTCGCTTCCTGGTAGAGAAGAATATTTAAATTCAGAAAAGTTTCAGATAAGTCACTATGATTGGTCTAAAGAAAATAAACTCACAACTATTATCACAAAAATTAATTCAATTCGAAACGAAAATACTGCATTACAGCAAACCAATAACATCAAGTTCTGCCATATTGAAAATGATAATTTATTGGCCTTTTACAAATGGGATGAAGATAAATCAAACGAACTGTTAATAATTATTAGTTTGGATCCGTATTATGCCCAACAAGGATCTGTTCAATTGCCTTTACACGATCTAGGCATTCATCAAGGGCATCAAATACAAGTTCAAGATTTAGTGACGGGAAGCAGTTATAATTGGTTTAACGAATGGAATTTCATTGAGTTGCATCCAACCTTACCATTTCATATCTTTAAGATAAATAAATAAGATGGCACAAAAGAGCACATCCTCATCCACTTTGCAACAGCCTTATGATTTTGGCACTAGTTGGGAAGCGCTTATGGAAAATAAGGAGTTTGTCAAAACTTTTTTGTCAGATGTGTTAGAGGATTATATCATCAAGCAACGCTGGTATGGTGGTAAAGCAAGTAAATTAAAATACATTGAACTTGAAGAGTATTTTAGAATTCAACAAAACGAAGAAGTTTATTACGGACTTATACTGGAAGTAAATTTTGTCGAGGCTTTTTATCAACATTACTTTTTACCAATTGCATTTGTTTCTGATGAAAGTTTTGCAAAAGATGACCGAATTTTACCAATAAGCATTCAAGGTCAAGAGGGCTTTATTATTGATGCTATAAATTTGGAAGCTTTTAGGAAAGTAGTCTTTCAACGTATTCTAACTGCAGTTCCTAATGACAGAACAAGGGTTCAATATCATAAAAGTTTATTATTTGATAACTGTGTGTATGAGTCTTCACGTTTCATGGGATTAGAGCAAAGCAACACGTCTATTGTTTATAATGAAAAATATGTGTTGAAGTTTTTCAGACGAATTTATGCTGACATAAATCCGGATTATGAAATGAGTCGATTCTTGTCAGAAAAAAAGGATTTTAAAAACACTCCAGCGTATTTAGGCAGTGTTCAAATAAAAGATCAGGATAACACTAGTATTACTATTGGATTAATGCAGGAAATGGTTGAAAATGATGGTGATGCTTGGGATTATATGCTAAAGGAGCTAAACAAAGTATTTTTAAATCTTGAGAACAAAAACATCGATATTTCTAATCTTCCAAGAACAGAGGAATATCAACGTTTAGCAATAACAGATGTTCCTCCTCAAATAATTGATTGGGTTGGGCTAAATATTTTTACAAAAATCCAGACCTTGGCAAAGCGTACAGCAGAAATGCATATTGCTTTAGGGTCAGAATTTGAAGACACTGCTTTCACTCCAACTCGATTTAATGGTGATTACACCGTTTGGTTGAAGAACAGGCTGCTCTATCAATTTCAAAACAGACTGAATACAGTTGAAAACAATCTACATAAATTGGACGGATTGGCTTTAGAGCTTGCCAATGAGTTTCTTGATAAGAAAAATATTATTCGTAAACGTTTTGTAAACTTTGATTGGACAAAATTAAAAGGCGAACGTCTGCGTGTTCATGGGGATTATCATTTAGGGCAAGTATTGGTAAAGGGTGATGATTTTTATATCCTAGATTTTGAAGGAGAGCCTGAAAGTACTATTCGAGACCGGAAAGTTAAACAACCGCCATTAAAAGATGTTGCTGGATTATTCAGGTCTTTTCATTATGCAATTTATGCAACTGTATTCAATAACTTAAAAAATTATAAACACTCGCAAGAAGAGTTATTCGAAGCTAGTGAAATATTGTATCAATATTTTATTGGAGTCTTTTTAGGAACTTATATTGATGAAATACAAGACGCAAATATAAATATAGGCTACCATCAGGAACGTATTTTTCTTTTAAAATACTCGCTTTTGGAAAAAGCTATATATGAATTAGGCTACGAGCTTAATTCTCGTCCACGTTGGGCGGTCATTCCGTTAAAAGGAATATCTAATATTATTAATAATTAAATTATGGCAGAAGTTATAACTTATAGTCTATTTACTGATTTTGATATCGATCTATTTAAGGCTGGAAAGCATTATAGGTTATATGAAAAATTTGGTTCTCATATCGCAACAGTTGATGGTGTAAAAGGAACTTACTTTGCTGTTTGGGCACCAAGCGCCAAAGTAGTTTCTGTAATTGGAGACTTTAATTATTGGATAGAAGGAGAACATAAACTTAATGTGCGTTGGGATGAAAGTGGCATTTGGGAAGGATTCATTCCAGGAGTAGGTCAAGGAAGTACTTACAAATATAAAATTCAAAGTCATAACAACGATATAAAAACCGAAAAGGCTGATCCTTATGGAAGACGTTGTGAACATCCGCCAAATACCGCTTCTATAGTATGGGAAGACGATTATAAATGGGAAGATAAAAACTGGCTTAAAAAACGAAAAAAGAATAACGCTATCAATGCACCTTTCTCGGTATATGAAGTTCATTTAGGTTCTTGGAAAAAACATGTTAAAGAAGGGCGATTTTTGTCTTACGTTGAATTAGCAGATGAATTAGTGTCTTATGTCAAAGAAATGAATTTTACTCATGTAGAGTTGATGCCTGTAATGGAATATCCTTATGATCCGTCTTGGGGTTACCAGTTAACAGGTTATTTTGCTCCTACATCACGATTTGGCTATCCTGAAGAATTCAAACTATTGGTCGATAAACTACACCAAAATGATATTGGAATTATTTTGGATTGGGTACCTTCTCATTTTCCAGAAGATGCACATGGATTAGGCTTTTTTGATGGTTCTAATTTATACGAACATCCTGATAAACGTAGAGGATATCACCAAGATTGGAAGAGTTTAATTTTTAATTATGGCCGTAACGAAGTCAAGTCATTCCTAATTAGTAATGCTATTTTCTGGATGGACCAATACCATGCTGATGGGTTAAGAGTAGATGCGGTTGCCTCAATGTTGTTTTTGGATTATTCTAGAGAAGACGGTGAATGGGAACCAAATATATATGGTGGAAGAGAAAACCTAGAAGCCGTTGCATTTTTAAAAGAGATGAATGAAGCTGTTTACAGCAGTTTCCCAGATGTTCAGACAATAGCAGAAGAATCTACTGCTTTTCCTATGGTTTCAAAACCAACTTTTTTAGGCGGTTTAGGATTTGGTATGAAGTGGATGATGGGCTGGATGCATGATACCTTGCAATATTTTGCAAAAGAACCAATTTACAGACAGCATCATCAAAACGACATCACTTTTAGTATGGCTTATGCTTTTACAGAAAACTTTATGTTGCCTTTATCTCATGATGAAGTTGTATATGGTAAACAATCAATTCTTGGCAGAATGCCTGGTGATGAATGGCAAAGATTTGCCAACTTGAGATTGTTATATAGCTACATGTT
>CAYTSL010000139.1:0-1471 GCA_964440415.1 uncultured Flavobacteriaceae bacterium | reverse complement strand
GGAATGGTTGTTTTTAAATATCAGAAAACTGCAAAATAAGCTAGATTTATAAGTAATCCATAAAATATTGCCAAGAAAGCTTTAGAATTGATAAAACATTTAAAAACTATAACACTAATGTTTTATATGTCTAAAGTTATTCTTTTTTTTACGCTTCGAAAAATGAAGGATGCATGATTATAAATACTGAATTAGAATACAAAGGAAATTTATTTCCATCTAAAATAATAAGTTTTAAAAAGGATGTCGACAGGTTGTATTTTTCAACGGATAACAATGTCGTATTGCAGCTAACCGTAGTAAGGGATAGTGTTTTAAGATTTAGATATACTACAACAGGAATTTTTGATAAAGATTTCTCCTATGCTATTACAAAATACGCAAGTACAGGATATAACCATTTAGAAATTACCGAAGACAAAGAGCGATTCATTATAACAACATCTAAACTGATATGCCACGTTTATAAAGAAAGCTTGGGCGTTGCGCTTTATGATGCTAAAGATAATACGCTTTTAAGTCAGGATGAAGCTGGTTTCCATTGGGAAGAAAGCTATGAGTATGGTGGGAATATTGTAAAAATGAGTAAAATTTCTCATGATGGTGAAAGCTTTTATGGCTTGGGTGATAAACCACAAAACCTGAATTTAAAAGGAAAACGCTATGAAAATTGGGTGACAGATTCTTATGCCTATGGTAAAGATACTGATCCGCTTTATAAGGCTATTCCATTTTACACTGGTCTTCACCACGACAAAGCTTATGGTGTCTTTTTTGATAATTCATTTCGGTCATTTTTTGACTTTGCACATGAAAGACGAAATGTAACAAGTTTTTGGGCTCAAGGAGGAGAAATGAATTACTATTTCATCTATGGCCCTAAAATGGGAGATGTTGTAGCTAATTACACGGATCTAACAGGTAAACCTCATCAATTGCCGCCATTATGGACCTTGGGTTTTCATCAATGTAAATGGAGTTACTATCCTGAAGCGAAGGTTAAAGAAATCACCTCAAAGTTTAGAGAGTTAAAAATTCCTTGTGATGCTATCTATTTGGATATTGATTATATGGATGGATTCAGATGTTTTACTTGGAATAAAGAGTACTTTCCAGACCCAAAACGAATGGTCAAAGAATTGGCAGATGATGGGTTTAAAACTGTAGCAATTATCGATCCCGGAATCAAAATTGATAACGAATATAGCGTGTTTAAGGAAGGCTTGGAAAAAGACTATTTCTGTAAGCGTGCTGATGGGCCTTATATGAAAGGAAAAGTGTGGCCTGGTGAATGCTATTTCCCAGATTATACAAAACCTGAAGTTAGAGAATGGTGGTCTGACTTATTCAAGGAACTGATTGAAGATATCGGAATTAAAGGTGTTTGGAACGATATGAATGAACCAGCAGTTATGGAAGTACCTAACAAAACATTCCCAAACGATGTGCGTCATGATTATGATGGAAACCC
>CAYTSL010000138.1:0-5383 GCA_964440415.1 uncultured Flavobacteriaceae bacterium | reverse complement strand
GCTTCTGGATACTCCAATCTAAGATATGCTTTAGGCTTAGGCAAGACATCATCCTTACAAGTACAAAAACATGCTACTAGTAGCACAACAACTAAATATCTTATATTCATAATTTTAAGAAAGTGCCTCATTAAGGAATCGTGATCTTAATACGTTTTAATCGTTTTTTATCAATGGCTTCTATAACAAAAACGTAATTTTCAAATATTATTTTACTGCCTTTTTTAGGAAAGCTCCGAGAAATTTCAAGAACAAATCCAGCAATGGTTTCTGCTTCGCCCTTGTTATCTTCAAAAAGAGAATCATCCTCTAATTTTAATACTCTGTAAAAATCCTTTAGAGGTGTTTTGCCCTCAAACACATAGTTCTTGTTATCCAGTTTGCTGTAAACTAGATCATCATCATCAAACTCATCACTGATGTCGCCAACAATTTCTTCTATGATATCTTCTAAAGAAACAATTCCGCTGGTACCACCATACTCATCAACAACAACCGCTAAATGGACTTTCTTCTCTTGAAATTCAGCCATCAGATCATCCAGCTTTTTATTTTCAGGAACAAAAAATGGTTCACGTAGAATATTGGTCCAATCAAATTGTTTTTTGTCCAAATGCGGCAATAGATCCTTAACGTACAAAACGCCTACTATGGTATCGACATTATCTTTATAAACAGGTATTCTTGAAAAGCCATTCTTAATAATCTCTGGAATGATCTCATTGTATTTCATATCCTCGTTCAATGCAAAAATATCGATTCGAGGCCGCATAACTTGCTTAGTGTCAGTGTTTCCAAAAGACACAATTCCTTGTAATATTTTTTGCTCTTCTTTAGTTGTATCTTCTTCACTTGTTAACTCAAGTGCTTGAGACAATTGATCGACACTTATGTTAGATTTTTCTTTACCCAATTTATTATGAATAGTCAAAGTAATACTTCTCATAGGAAGGCTTAATGGAGAAAACAGAAAATCCAAAACTTTTAAAGGGTAGGCCATAAAGGAAGCAAACTTAACATGGTTTCTTCTAGCATAGATTTTTGGAAGAATTTCACCAAAAAGTAATATGAGAAACGTAACAATTACAACTTCAACAATGAACTTTAATACATCTGAAGAAATTTCACTAAATAAGATGTCACCCAAATAGGCGAATAGAATTACAATCCCAATGTTTATAAAGTTGTTGGCTACAAGTATAGTGGCAAGAAGCTTTTTAGGTTTGTCTAATAATTTAGCAACAATTTTTAATTGTTTATTACCTTCTTCTATTCCGTTTTCAATATCAGCTTTTGTTATTGAAAAAAATGCTACTTCAGCTCCAGAAATTAATGCAGAACAAATTAAAAGAACAAAAAGCAAAATTACACCAACAAGTAATGAAGTGTCTATTGCTGAAAGAAATAATAAAAAACTCGTGGGTTCAGGGTCCAAATTAATAGTGGTTAGTTAAACAATTTTAGAAAGGAAGATCATCATCGTCCTCACTAATTGGCTCATTAACACTGTCATGTTGCGGTTGTGGTTTTTGAGCTTGTGGCGCTTGTTCAGATGTATTTGCTCCACTTTCTTTTTTAGTTGTTAAAAACTTAAAGTCCGTACAATGAATTTCGGTTGAATACCTGTCGTTTCCTTTATCATCTTGCCATTTTCTGGTCTTTATTCGACCTTCAATATATACCCTATCACCTTTACCTAAATACTTTTCGCAAATTTCTGCCGCCTTATTACGTACAACAATATTGTGCCATTCTGTAGAAGTGACACGCTCATTGGTTTGTTTGTTTGTATAGGATTCATTAGTTGCCAAAGGAAATCTGCCTACACATCCGCCTCCTTCAAAATAATGCATTTTAACATCCTCACCTAAATGCCCAATAAGCATGACTTTATTTAAAGTTCCTGACATATTTTTTTCAATTTTTTATTTTAAACAAAATTAATGCTTTGTTTAACATTAGTCTTAAAAATAATAAAAATTTATGAAGGTTTAAAAATTAAACTCATTTATAAAATTATTGATCAAGGTTGGAAATGGATAGTTTACAAGATTCTTGACGGGCAATCCTTTTTTAGGCAACTCGTGCAAAGAAATAATCCAGAACTTTGTATATAAATGCTGATGAGACAATTTATGGATAATTGCATTTTCATTATACAACGACATTGTATAATCTTTAAATTGAGTGAGTTTTAAAAAATCTGATTCCATTACGAGCGCTTTAGCAGTAGTATCTTTAGAAGTTTCTACTAATGGAAATTGGTACAGCTTTTGCCAAATTCCAGAACCATTGCGCTGTTCAATGATTGTATTTTGATCATCTGAAAGAAAAACCAAATAATTAAAAAAGCGTTTTGAGACTTTTTTAGCTTTTAATTTAACTGGCAATTCCTTGATAATGTTTTTTTGAAGAGCAACACAACCTGTATTAAATGGGCATTTATCACAAATAGGGTTTTGGGGTTTACATTGTCTTGCTCCAAATTCCATAATGGCTTGATTGAATGTAGCCGGATTATTAATATCGATCAAATTCTGCGCTAATTCCTTAAATTCCTTTTTCGCCTTTGAAGAATTAATTGGAGTTTTTATTCCAAAATATCGTGAAAAAAATCTGTAAACGTTTCCATCTACCACAGGTGTTGGTTCGTTAAAGCAAATAGATGCAATAGCACTTGCAGTGTAATCGCCTATTCCTTTTAGTTTTATAAGATCTTTATAATTATCAGGGAAAATTCCCTTTAATTCATCTACAACATATTTTGCTGTACTATGCAGATTCCTGGCTCTGGAATAATACCCAAGCCCTTGCCAGAGATTTAAAACAGTATTTTCTTTTGCTTTTGCAAGATCATAAATAGTAGGAAACTTGTTGATGAAAGCATTGTAATAAGGTAATCCTTGTTTTATTTGAGTTTGTTGTAAAATGATTTCAGATAACCAAATATAATACGGGTTTGTAGTTTCTCTCCATGGTAAATCTCGTTTATTATCTAAATACCAATCAATCAGTTTATTACTAAAATCCATATTGCTTTTCACAGATTTGCTAAAATAAAGGTTTATTTATTTAAATTTTAATGATTTAGGTTTGACATATTGAATTTAAAATATTTATATTTGCCTTCCCTTATTAATAAATAGATAACCCACTAAATAAAAAAGTAATGACTAAAGCAGATTTAGTATCAAAGATTTCCGATAAATTAGGAATAGAAAAAGGAGACGTTCAGGCAACGGTTGAATCGTTCATGAATGAAGTTAAATCTTCACTAGAAAATGGAGATAACGTGTATTTACGCGGATTCGGAAGTTTCATAGTAAAAACAAGAGCAGAAAAAACAGGTAGAAACATATCAAAAAACACTACCATTAAAATTCCAGCTCACAATATTCCTGCTTTTAAGCCTGCAAAGGTGTTTGTTGAAAGCGTGAAAACTAACGTTAAAGTAAAATAATTTAAATAAATATTAATTTAAAACAGAACTAACATATGCCAAGTGGTAAAAAACGTAAAAGACACAAGGTAGCGACGCATAAGCGTAAAAAAAGGAGACGCGCTAATCGTCATAAAAAAAATAAATAACAGAAAAAGTAGTTTTTTAACTACTTTTTCAATTTTAAACAAAGTTCTTTGAAAATTAGGTTGTAAATAGTTTAATTCCTTGAATATTTATGATCTAGACGGATTTAAAAAATCCTGTGAAAATAATGTATAATCCATCTGTCACGCTATAGCGTGATGGATAAAAATTAACAAAATGAATAAAGAATTGATAATTCGTTCTAGTTCTGATTATGTTGATTTTGCCTTATTAAAAGATGGAAAATTAGTTGAATTACACAAGGATGAAGAGGATAACAAATTTTCTGTTGGTGATGTGTTTATCGCCAAAATAAGAAAAACTGTTCCTGGGCTAAATGCTGCATTTGTAAATGTAGGTTATGAAAAGGATGCATTTTTGCATTATCATGATTTAGGCCCAAAATTATCTTCATCATTGAAATTCACAAAACGTGTAAGCGCAGGTAAACTTAAAGATTATTCTTTAAAAAATTTCCCATTTGAAAAAGATATTGAAAAAGACGGAAGCATAGCTGAAATCTTAAAATCAAATCAATCACTGCTGGTGCAAATAATGAAAGAACCAATATCAACCAAAGGACCTCGCATTAGTAGCGAGCTGTCCATAGCTGGTAGATATATTGTTTTAGTTCCTTTTTCTGATAGAATTTCTATTTCTCAAAAAATAGATAGTAAAGAAGAAAAAGACCGATTAAAGCGATTGGTAAAAAGCATTACTCCAAAAGGATTTGGAGTTATTATTCGCACAGTAGCAGAAGGCAAAAAAGTAGCAGAACTAGATAAAGATTTACAAAATTTGCTTAGTCGTTGGACGGCAATGTGTAAGAAGCTACAAAGAGCACATCATCCTTCAAAGGTATTAGGAGAAATGAATAAAGCCTCCTCAATACTTAGAGATATTTTTAATGATACTTTTGCAAGTATTATTGTTGATGATGAAACGCTTTACATTCAAATTAAAGATTACGTGCAACAAATTGCACCGAAAAAAGAATCAATTGTTAAGTTGTATCAAGGCCAGGTTCCTATTTTTGAGAAATATGGTATCGAACGCCAGATCAAAACCTCTTTTGGTAAAACCGTTTCTATGGCAAAAGGTGCTTATTTAATTATTGAGCACACGGAAGCGTTACATGTTGTTGACGTAAATAGCGGTAACAGATCTAACAAAGCTAAAAACCAAGAGGATACTGCATTAGAAGTTAATTTAATATCAGCAAGTGAAGTTGCCAGACAATTACGGTTACGTGATATGGGTGGTATTATTGTTGTAGATTTTATTGACCTGTCTAATGTAGAGAACAGAAAAACACTCTATAATCATTTAAAAAACGAGATGAGTGATGATAGAGCAAAACATAAAATA
This sequence comes from uncultured Flavobacteriaceae bacterium, assembly GCA_964440415.1. Classification (GTDB taxonomy): domain Bacteria; phylum Bacteroidota; class Bacteroidia; order Flavobacteriales; family Flavobacteriaceae; genus Site-B1. The sequence goes on along the minus strand of CAYTSL010000138.1, from coordinate 429 downwards.
TTACCTCCTAGTAAATTTGGATTGATACAAATAACAAGACAACGAGTAAGACCAGAAATGAACATTAAAACAAGCGAGGAAAATCCAAACGCGGTTAATGGGCAAGATGTAGAGGCACCTATTAGTATTGTGCCTAAAATTACTGATGATTTAGAACAACTTATTAATAAAGACTATAAAAAGATCGTTTTAAACACACATCCTTTTATAGCAGCCTTTTTAACAAAAGGGTTTCCATCTATACGTTCAAAATGGTTTTTTGAACACAAAAAATGGGTAAAAATTATACCAAGAGACGCTTACACGTTTTTAGAATATCACTTTGTTGATAAAAGTGGTAAAAAGATTAAGTAATAAAAAAAGCCTTTACAAATTGTAAAGGCTTTTTTTATTTTCAAAGATTGATACTATTATTGATTTAAGAGCTTT
>CAYTSL010000137.1:1185-5416 GCA_964440415.1 uncultured Flavobacteriaceae bacterium | reverse complement strand
CTCACCTCCTGCCAGTTTAATGGCAATTTTGGAATGGGAGTCAAAGGAAACGGAAATGTTCAAAAAACAGATAGAGCAGTATCAGAGGATTTTAAAACCATAGAGGTAAGCAGAGGTTTAGATGTATATCTAACCCAAGGTGATCAGGTTGACATAACCGTTGAAGCCGACGAAAATTTACAGGATATTATTATAACGGTAGTTGAAGGGAATACACTTAAAATATATGCTGATGACAATATTTCTTCATCGAAAGCTCAAAAAGTTCATGTTACATTCAAAGATGTTCAGGAGATTGTTTCAACGAGTGGAAGTGATGTATATTCAACTAAACCAATTAAAACCGACAACTTAAAACTAACAACGACTAGTGGTAGTGATATGGAGCTGGATATAATAGTTGATGTTGTAGAATGTCATGCTACAAGTGGAAGTGATCTCAGGCTAGCAGGATCAGCAAATAAGATTTTTGCCAACGCAACTAGTGGTAGTGATATTAAAGCAGGAGATTTAAAAGCTAAAACATGTAAAGCAAACGCCACCAGTGGCGCAGATATAATATTAAATTCTACAGAAGAACTTATAGCCAAGGCATCAAGTGGAGGAGATATTAAATACTACGGAAATCCAGACAAGGTTACTAAAAAAGACGGTGTTTCTGGTAGCATACGTAAACAGTAAAACTAACCAACCTGTGCTGAACTTGTTTCAGTATCAAATCATAACCATCTCAAGCTTAATAATAGTTTGGGATGGTTTTTGTTTATATTTGTGAGAATATAAAACAGTTAATAATAAATGATTAAACAATTAATATCCATTGCATGTATAACCTTATTTGTGACAACTGCAATTGGTCAGGACAAAATTAGGGGAAACAAAAAAGTAACAACTATTGAAACTGAAGTCAATTCGTTCAACAAAATAGTCGTTGGAGAAAAATTCAACATCTCATTTATGAAAGATGATGTTGCTTCCGTTGAAATAAAAACAGATGAAAACCTTCATGATGTAATTAGATTTAGTGTAACTGATAGTGTTTTAAAGTTTAAAACCTCAAAACGTATTACTTCACGAAGAGCGTTGGAAATAACAGTCAGGTACACTGATGTTTTAAAAGAGATAGAATTAAAGGATAATGCGGAATTAAATTCAGTTAACACCATTGATAATATTGGTATAGTATTGACTATCAATGATAATGCTAAAGCTAATCTAAACCTTAAAAACTACTCATTCAAGTTGATCAATAATAACGATTCAAAGCTTAAATCAAGATTAAATATTGAAAGCAAATTAGTTGATCTAGAATTAAATGAAAGCAGCAATACTGAAGCTTTGATAACTTGTGATAGTCTAAAATTAGATATGTACCAAAGGGCGAATGCAAAAATTGAAGGTGATATAGTAAAAATGATTGCTAATACAATTAACTCCAGCAACTTCACTGGGAAGAATTTGGCTGTCAATCAATGCGAAATTATTGTGGAGGATTCAAGTGATTTTTCCATCCAGGCTTTAGATGAAATAATTATTGATGCTTCTGGATCCAGTGAAATTTCAATCTATGGAAATCCTAAAATTACGCTTCAAAAATTTTCCGATACTGCAAGACTATATAAAAAGGAATTATAAAAAAAATCCGAAGACCAATCTTCTAATTTTTTTTAACTTGTAATATTACTAGTTATAACTTGGAGTAGATACTTCAAATGATGAATCTTTTGCAGCCAGATATCGTTCGGCATCTAGTGCCGCCATGCACCCTGTTCCCGCTGCAGTAACTGCTTGTCGGTACACATGATCGGCAGCATCGCCAGACACAAATACACCATCAACTTTAGTTTTAGAAGTACCAGGTACATTAATAATATAACCGGTTTCATCCAAATCTAAATAGTCTTTAAAAATATCTGTGTTAGGTTTGTGTCCTATTGCCACAAAAAAACCAGTCGCTTGTAGTTCTTTTTCCTCTCCATTCACATTATTTTTAACGCGTACGCCAGTTACAACTTGACCATCTCCCAACACCTCAATTGCATTGGTGTTGAACATTATTTCAATATTCTCTGTATTCTTAACTCTATTAGACATGATTTTAGACGCTCTAAAGACATCTCTTCTAACCAGCATGGTTACTTTTTTACAAAGTTTTGAAAGATAATGTGCTTCTTCACAGGCAGAATCCCCTGCTCCAACCAAAACAACTTCCTGACCTTTATAAAAGAATCCATCACAAATTGCACAAGCCGAAACGCCTCCACCTAATTTCAAATATTTTTGTTCAGATTCTAATCCCAAATATATGGCTGATGCACCTGTAGATATTATTACTGTATCGCAATGAATCTCTTTTGTATCGTTAACCCAAACCTTATGAATTGACCCAGAGAAATCTACTTTAGTTACCCAACCATCTCTTACGTCAGTTTCAAAACGTTCTGCTTGAGCTTGCAATTCCATCATCATTTCTGGTCCAGTAATTCCCTCTGGGTAACCAGGGAAATTTTCAACTTCTGTTGTTGTTGTTAATTGACCTCCTGGTTGCGTACCTTGATATAATACAGGTTTCATGTTAGCTCTTGCTGCATAAATTGCTGCAGTATATCCAGCAGGTCCAGAACCTATAATTAAACACTTTACTTTTTCTATTGTTTCAGACATAATTTTTAATTATTTACTAGGCAAATGTATAGTTTTTAATGAAAAAAAAACCTCTATATTTATCAAAAGTTATTAGCAGAAAATAATAAGTTTTTATTCTAAAATCAATTAAGGTTTTTTTTGTAACTTTATAAATATCCATAGTTCAATTTAAAACTGAATCATCATGAAAAACATTTTAATTTCTTTTCTTGTAGTTTTTGCCTTTATTTCTTGTAATACCACTAATAAAAAATCCAAAGTCCAAGTAGAAGAAAAACTTACCTTAGAAGGTACATGGGAACATGTGGGTCATTACAACTATCAAGACAATAAAATCTCTGATTCTTTTCCAGTAAGTGCTGGAACTAGACAAGTTAAAATGTACACTCCTACACATGTTATGTGGGCAAGAAAGGTCCCTTCTGATTCTACAGAATTTTTTGGATTTGGAAAATATACAATAACCGATACAAGCCTTGTAGAAACTTTAGATTATGGGTCTACATTCATGAATCAAGCCATTGAAGAAAATATCGAGTTTCCTTTTGAGCTTAAATTAGAAAAAGATAGATTTATTCAAATTGATCTTGATGAAGATGGTAATAGAATTTTTTCGGAAAACTATATAAGAATAGAATAACAAAAATCTCATTTATTCAGGAATATCTTTTTTGTAGTTTTGTAATTCTATGATAGAATCCTTTCCTTTTATTGCTGCATTAATTGCGTCTATTTTTCATGTAATTACTGGACCTGACCATTTAGCAGCTGTCATACCTTTTGCCATCGAATCTAAAAGAAAAGCCTGGAAAATAGGTTTGTTTTGGGGAATTGGCCATTTGTTAGGAATGCTTGTGATTGGTATTCTATTTTTGATTTTTAGAGAATTAATTCCTGTTGAAAAAATATCAGAATATAGTGAGCAGCTAGTTGGACTTGTATTGATATTTATTGGTGTTTGGGCTTTTTACAAGTTGTTCAAAGAAGATAAAAAACATAAGCATTTACATGTTCATAGTGAAAACGCTCCTGTTATTCATAAACATGCGCATGACCATACACATGAAAGTTCTCATCAGCATACCCACCACGAAACCATCAAGCAAAGCAATTTTGCTTCGTTGTCAATAGGATTTTTACATGGTTTAGCTGGAATTTCACATTTTTTACTATTCATTCCTGTCGCTAGTTTTAGTAATAAAATGGATTCAATTTTTTATTTAATCGGATTTAGTTCTGGAATCATTATAGCTATGACCTCTTTTGCTTTGGTTATAGGAAAAATTTCTTCTTACTCTAAAAATGAACATAACGACATGTTATTTAAAGGTATTCGATTAGCTGGAGGACTTTTTGCAATAATTATTGGTATTTATTGGATTCTAATTTCTTAAGTTATTATGTATATAAAGTGGATTATATGTAATGTGGATTCAAATAAGAAAACTGAATTTGCAATTGCACAAGAATCATGGAACAAAACAAAAAAATCTAAAGGTTTTATTGCCCAAATAGGAGGATGGAATGTAAATAACAGTGATGAAGCATGTATAGTATCTTTTTGGAAAAATAAATCTGCTTTGGA
>CAYTSL010000137.1:0-1085 GCA_964440415.1 uncultured Flavobacteriaceae bacterium | reverse complement strand
ATTCTCTTACCTCCTATTGAACTATGCATAACTACTTTGCTTGGATGCTCCTCTGTTATTTCTCCTATACAAACTGAATTTTTGCCTTTTTCATCTTTTTTCATCAATTCCATTACATCATCTGCAATTTCTGCCTCAACGATTGTGATAAACAAACCTTCGTTTGCTACATATAATGGGTCTAATCCCAAAATCTCACATGCTGCGGCTACTTGCTTTTCCAGTGGAATTCTATTTTCATGAATTGTAACTCCTTGATTTATATCTTGAGCAATTTCAGATAATACACTGGCAACTCCTCCTCTGGTCGGATCTCTGAACAAGTGAATTTTGTCACCAAATTCATCAATCAAATCGTTTACTAAAAAATTTAAGTTAGTTGAATCACTTTCAATGGTTGATTCAAACTCTAAACCTTCACGTTGAGACATGATTGCCATTCCATGCTGTGCAACAAATCCATTTACAATAATCTTATCTCCTACTTTAATATTATCTGTAGAAATATTTGCTTTCGGATTTACTTCACCAAATCCTGTTGTATTGATGAAGATCTTATCGCCTTTTCCCCGTTCTACGACCTTTGTATCACCTGTAATTATTTGAACTCCACTTATGTCAGCAGCTTCTTTAATGGATTTTACTATAGTGATAAACTCTTCAATTTTTAATCCTTCTTCAATAATAAAAGCTAATGATAAATACTTCGGAATGGCTCCACACATGGCAACATCGTTAACTGTTCCGTGCACAGCCAATTCGCCTATATTGCCTCCTTTAAAGAATATTGGAGACACCACAAAACTATCTGTAGATATGGCTATTGGATTATTAAACTTAACAATTGAACCATCGTGTTTTTGATCTAAAAATGGATTACTAAATGTTTTGAAGATTATCTTATCTAACAGATCTCTAGTCATTAAACCTCCACTTCCATGTCCTAAATTAATTGAATCAAATCCTAATTCTTCCTTGTTCATTTATTCTAAATTATTTGAAAAGTGATAGTAAGCTGCACAAGCACCTTCCGAAGACACCATTGGAGCTCCTAAAGGATTAGAAGGATTGCATACTTTACCAAA
>CAYTSL010000136.1:0-5424 GCA_964440415.1 uncultured Flavobacteriaceae bacterium | reverse complement strand
CCTTGTAATGGTTCGCCTTTAAAATCTAAACTCTCGTTGTTCAACAACTCCTTGAATAAACCAAGTAACGTCTTAATGTTGGTAACACAATTGTATTTATCTATTAAGGTTTTAAGTTGATTGAAAACCTCATTAAAACGATATAAATATTCTAACGACAATAGGTTCTCTTTTTTGTTTTCGGTTAAATGTTCTTTAATTTTTAAAATCAACCGCAAGCAATTAGCTATTGAAATTGTTGGATTGTCATCCCAATTCCCAAAAAGTAAATCAATCACTTCTAATTGATTAGTAGCGATTGTTTTTAATCTATCAGTAGAAATATAAATTAAATTGTTGGTTTGGATGTCTTCAATAATACCATTTGCATAATCTGTTTTATCATATAAAAATAATGGTCTTATAAATTGATGCGATAGAATGGTTAGTATTTCTTTATTATAAATAGTATCACCTTTTTTGTTTTTATGTAACTGAAATAAATTTTCAAACAGAGAAGCTAATGGAATAGACCTTAAAGGAAAACCCATTGTAATATTTAGAGCATCAATATTTTTGGGCAATGAATTGATTACAGGAGTTAATAAGGTTTCATCGCCCAAAACAACTGCTGTATTGTTTAATTGTGAGTTTTCTGATTTTAATTTACCAAGTAAACTGCCAATGTATTTTGCTTGACCAACATTTTTAGGAATGCCGATTACTTCAATATTCTTATCAGATGAATAGTTGTTTGTAATCCAATTAAAAGGATTGTGATTAAAATAATTCCAATTGGTTTTGTGCTGTCTTGTAAACAATCCAGCATCGTGAATTTTGTTATCTATAAAATGACTGTCTATATCCCAATAAACGCTTGCTAATTCATTTTGTAGTAATTCCTGAATGATTATCTCTTCGGCAGTATTTAAGGCATTAAAACCAAGGAAAACGTGTTGTTTGCTCTCGTTACTTTGAATGTAACTCTGAATGTTCTCAACAGCTTCTCTGTAAATTAATCCTTGGTAACCAATTTTACGCTGTTTTAGATTAATTGAAAACTCGTTGTAGTAAAGATGTAGATTCTTCCATAGAGACAAGTAGTTTTTTACAATATCTGTTTGTTCTTTTTGAAGTGACCAATGCTCAACATCTTTAATGGCGCTTAAATAGTTGAATATTTTTTCCTGCGGAATTAAATAACGGTCTATTTCATTAAAATCCTGAATTAGAATTTGAGCCCATTTTGAAAAAGAGTCGAAAGGTTCTGTATTTTCTTTTTTGGTTAATTTGGAATAAACCGAATATAACTCAAAAAGAAGTTCTGTATTTGATACAGATTTTAGTTCAGATAAGTCTTCTACAAACTCCTCTATACTAATTATCTCTGGAGAGAAAATAGTTTTATCAATAACACTACTTAATTCATGTTTTAAAAAGACTCCAGCTCTTTTACTGGGTAATATGAATGTAAGATGAGAGAAATTTACATTTCGTTTTTTTAAATCTAAAAGGACATCTTGAATAAAACTTACCATTGTATAAAAATAAAAAACGCTTCGGAATTCCGAAGCGTTTTTTTTAATATTTAGAATGTTTAAGTTCTACTTAAATTATTTTTTAAGTGTTACTTCTACACGTCTGTTAGCTCTTCTACCATCTCTAGTTTTGTTAGTGTCGATTGGAGAATCTTCACCGAAACCAGATGCAGTTAATCTATCAGCAGCGATTCCATTTTCTACTAAGAAATTCATCACAGCATTTGCTCTACTATCAGATAATTTTTGATTAAGAGACTTGCTTCCTACACTATCCGTATGCCCTTCTATTGTGAATTTAGATCTTGGATATTCTTTTAGGATTGCCGTAATATTGTTCATTACGCTTATAGTCTGTGGCTTGAATGAAGATTTACCAGTATCGAACAAGATTGTTTTAGCATAGGCTCTTAACGTTTGTCTCACGGATTCTGGCAGTACAATCTCTGGGCAACCATTATTTGCTACAGTACCAGCTTCGTTAGGACACTTATCATCTTTATCTAATACACCATCTTTATCTGTATCAGGCCAAGGACAACCGTCGTTTGCCGCAGGTCCTGCTTCATTAGGACATTTATCTTTTGCATCTGTAACGCCATCAGCATCAGCATCTGGACAACCAGCTAAAGATTTTAAACCTGCAACAGTAGGACAATCATCATTTTTGTCAACTACACCATCACCATCTGAATCTGGGCAACCGTTGAATTCAGCTTTACCAGCTGCGTTAGGACAATCATCTTTGCTATCTTCGATACCGTCACCATCAGAATCAGGACAACCGTTGAAAGCTTCTAAACCAAATTCTTCAGGACAAGCATCATTGTTGTCATAGATTCCGTCACCATCAGTATCTGTACCACCGAAGTTAATAGATAATCCAAGCGAATGTTGGAAATGTTTTGGTAAGTAATCTTCAAAAGAATGCTTATAAGTTGTTTGAAGTGATAAAGCAATATGTTCAGTGAACCAGAAATTTAATCCTAGTGAACCATTTAATGTTCCAGCTCCAATATCATCAACCCAAGTATAACCACCACCTACACCAAGCATAGGCTCAATTACTTTAGAGTTAAAAGCATCTGCAAAGGAGTACTTTACAGTACCATCTACTGCATAATATGCCAAATCATCAGCAGAAGCATCACCGAATTTTTCTATTTTGTTGATAGAACCTCCAACCGCTAAAGAAAAATTGTCATTTAAATATTTAGACACACTTATCGTTGATAAAGCAGGCAAAATATTGTAATGATCTCCTACATTAAAAAATTCATCAAAATAACCTCCTTGTGGAGCGTCTTCACCAACAGGATAAATATCTACGGCGTTTACCCCAAAACTTATCTGCCAAGGATTGTTCTCGTTTTGTGCATTAACGTTACTCAAACCGAACACTAGTAAAGTAACTAATAATAATCTGCTAAGATTTTTCATATTCAAAAAATTTATTTTTAAGTGTTAATTATGGACAAAAATAAGTTGTTATATGATATTAACAAAGACAAATATAGAAAAATATTGTAAAAACATTGTTTTAAATACTATAAACAGTGGATTTTAAATAATATTTAAGCTTGTTCCAACTTTTTTAAAGGCTGAAATAGCTTTATCTAAATCTTCCATACTGTGGGCAGCAGATAACTGCACTCTAATCCTTGCTTTTCCTTTTGGAACCACAGGAAAAAAGAAACCTATGACGTAAATTCCCTCCTCAAGCAGCATGTTAGCCATTGTTTGAGACAATTTAGCATCGTATAACATGACTGGTACAATAGCAGAATCGCCATCAATTATGTCAAAACCAGCGGCTTTCATACCTTTTTTAAAATAGTTGGTATTTTTTTCTAACACATCTCTTAAAGACGTGTCTTTTTTAAGCATATCAAATACCTTGATAGAAGCGCCTACAATTGCAGGAGCTAAAGAGTTTGAGAATAAATAAGGACGAGAACGCTGACGAAGCATTTCAATAATTTCTTTTTTGGCAGTTGTGTAACCTCCCATGGCGCCTCCAAGTGCTTTTCCAAGTGTTCCTGTAATTATGTCAATTCTACCTAAAACTCCTTTTTCTTCAAGTGTTCCTCTTCCTGTTTTACCTATAAATCCTGTTGCATGACATTCATCTATCATTACCATAGCATCATATTTATCAGCTAAATCACATATTTTATCCAAAGGAGCTACCAATCCATCCATAGAAAACACCCCATCAGTCACAATTATTTTAAAACGAGCTCCATTTTCATTTGCTGCTATTAACTGTTTTTCTAAATCTGCCATGTCGCTATTTTGATAACGATAACGAGCTGCTTTACATAACCGTACACCATCAATAATAGATGCATGATTTAATGAATCAGAAATAATTGCATCATCCTTACCTAATAAAGGCTCGAAAACACCTCCATTGGCATCGAACGCTGCAGCATATAATATGGTGTCTTCTGTACCATAAAAATCGGCTATTTGTTCTTCGAGTTCTTTATGTATGTCTTGTGTGCCACAAATAAAACGAACGGATGACATACCAAAACCATGAGTATCCATGGTGTCTTTTGCTGCTTGAATAACATCTGGATGAGAAGATAGGCCCAAATAATTGTTAGCACAAAAGTTTAAAACGGTTTCACCTGTTGTGAGTGTGATTTTTCCTCCTTGTGGAGAGGTTATAATACGTTCTTCTTTATAAAGACCATTGTCTTTAATGTCTTGAAGTTCTTGTTGAAGATGTTGTTTTATATTACTGTACATATTGAGTTAGTTTTATTCAAATTTACTCTGTTTTTGAAGAATATTAACACATATCAATTGATATATTTTCATTTATATATATGAGAAGTTTTTTGATGGTTTTAAACCCCATTTCTTTTAAAACATCTTGATAATCTTGAAGCTGTTGTTGGTATTTTGGATTGTGTAATCCAGTCTTGTAATCTATTATAATTGCTTCGTTATTTTTATTGATAACAATTCTATCTGGACGCAAGATTTTTCCATCTTTAGTGATGATATCTTTTTCGTTATAGATAGTAAGGTCATCAGTGAAATATTCTTTTATTTGTGGATGCCTTACAATATTGGTAATGGTTTGTTGCAGTTCTTCCTGTTGTACATTGTCAATAATTCCTGAAGTTGCATAATCTTGAAGCACAAAGTCAATGTCTCTTTCGGTTTTTATGTTGGACATAATATTGTGGACGAGATTTCCTTTTTCAATAGCTTCTTTTTGAGTCGTGTCCCAAAGATATCCAGAATTGGTAATGATGTTTATATTATGAGAACTTGCAGAAGTTGATATAAACTCGTCTTGAGCGACTGTTTGTGTTAAATGGTCTTCAGTTTTAGATTGTTTTTTAGGATTACCAAATGTGTAATGAGTCTGTGAATCGTCCCAATGATTAGATGCTTTTAAATAATTGATAAATAAACCTGAAAATGTTTTTAGGTTTTCTATTCCTTTTGAGTTGATATCTTTTTTACCAATGATGTATAATTGTTCCACAGGTCTGGTCAAAACAACATATAAAAGGTTGATGTTGTCTAATTCTAATTCAGCTTGATGATGGTTGTAAATCTCTGCTCCTAATTGGTTAACAGATTCTAAATCCTTATTTAAGTTGATATAGGTTTCATTAAAACCATTAAATTCATCAGAATCAATATTAAACCATGTTTTAGATTCTAACTCTCTGTAAATATCCAATTCGGCATAAGGGAAAATAACAACTGGAAACTCCAATCCTTTGGATTTATGAATGGTCATGATTTGTACAGCATCTTGTCCTTCTGGCGAGACAATGCTTAACTTGTCATGTTTGGTGTCCCAATACTTCAAGAAACCAGAAAAACTGGAATGATTTTTTTGTGAATAATTCAATACTTCATCTAAAAAGAATTGAAT
>CAYTSL010000135.1:0-5439 GCA_964440415.1 uncultured Flavobacteriaceae bacterium | reverse complement strand
AAGAACCCTTTGGTTTTATGCCATTTTTAGGAATCATTGCATTAGCAGGGATAATCATTAATAATGCTATTGTACTCATTGACCGTATGGAGGTGGAACAAAACACGCTTAAACGAAAAGAAGAAGACTCTGTGATTACAGCTTGCTTACAGCGCTTTAGACCCATCTTACTAGCTACATTTACAACTGTTTTAGGTTTGATCCCTTTATATTTAACTGGGGGTGAAATGTGGGAAGGAATGGCGATTACCATCATGATAGGTTTATTGTTTGGAACCATTATTACACTGTTTTTTATTCCCGCATTCTATAGTATACTGTTCAAAGTAAACTACAAGGCGTATATATTCGATGAAAAATTACTCGAGGGATGAAAATCAATAATGCGCTGTATCCACATAGACTGACGATTTTTCTAGTGAGTCTCATTGCCATTCTGTTTGGAACACTCATTATCCCCTCTAGACTTTTCGATTCAGTTTTTGTTCCCTTATTCTTTATGGTTAACATTTTATCGGGGATATTATTGATAGCCAAAAAGAAGAATATAAGAAGGGTATTTATTGGTTTGTTGGTAATCACCCTATTGACTCATATACCATCTGCCCTTTTTGAAAAGGTATCAGAAATATTCACTTATGTACGATTTACTATTTTGTTCTTGTTCTACTGTCTGGTTACCTTAGAGATAATTGCGGAGGTGTGGCATAGCGAACTAGTAAACAGTAATGTTATTCTTGGGTTAATCTGTGGTTATTTATGCTTGGGATTAATCGGTTTTTTTATTTGTACCTCTATAGAGTTGGTAGAGCCCGGATCTTTTTCCGGCCTTATCAGTAGGCAGGTGAATCCCCACGAAAACAGAGATGGTCTTACGTACTTTAGCTATATTACCTTATTGACCATAGGGTATGGAGATATTTTACCTGCGACTAGTTTGGCCAAGAATGCCGCCATGCTCATTGGCTTAATGGGGCAATTTTATATGGTGATCATAACTGCCATTGTGGTTGGGAAATTTATTAATCAAACCAATACCAGTTCAAAAAATGAATAATGGTGAAGTTGGGGACGAATTTTCAGCTTAATCAAAATCCCAGCCAAATCCGGTAGAAAAAATATAGTCGGTCTCCTTGCCCATAACGGCAGGTTGGTTGTCATAGTTAAAATCGAATTCCATTTTAACATAAAAATCAAGCGGAAGGTCGTACTTCAGTGTTAGGTTATAGTCCGTCCTAAGTCGATCTTTTTCAGATAAACTGGGATAGAACTTTATCCCTGTACTAAGATCAAAATCCTCAAAATCAAACATTTTAAAAGATGAAGCAATGAAGGCTTCTGAAGAGGTCTTGTTTAGGGAAGCATCTACATAATCTTCAATATTAAAAGTAAATCCGATTGAAAGTCCAAAAACTAGTTTGTTTGTACTAATAAGTAATTTTCCAAACCCAAGGCTTGGACTTATCCTTGCATCCAAAGCCTGCTCTGTATTGGAAAGAAAAGAAATTTCACCCAAAAAATACCAATTTCTGGATATAGTACGGGTCAATTCTAAATTAGCGTCGGTTCGACGTGTTTTTTCAGCATCGTCCTGGTTAGCATTTAAGGTGTTAACAGAACCTTCTATCCGCAAGATCTCACCCACATAATAAAGCTTCCCTCCAATAGTGAACTGTTTGCTGTTATTGGATTTGGTCAAATTATATCCCAGGTCTATAGCCCCAATAAAACGTTGCCAAAAGTTATCATCCACCTCCTTTAAGGCAATTACTTCCTTTAGCGGGTACTTCTCCACGGAGCCATTATCGAGGCTTATAACTGCCAGACCGGTACCATCTGTTCGTATATTTCCAAAAAGGCGTCTGCCCTCAGTAAGTAAAATAAAACATTTACGTTGAATGATAAGTTCACTAACCTTATTGAATTCTATTTTAAAGTCTTTATCACTATAAGAGGTTTCAATAGTAAGAATACCCTCCTTAAAAGACTTCACTTCCCCAACTAAAAAATCGTTGTTCTTAAGTCTTAGGCTGTCATTTTGAGCCAATAAACTTAGTGGAAGGCAAAAGATTATAACACAAACAAGTTTAAGCTGTAGAGAAATTGATTTAATAGTATCAAAAAAACTAGTCATATCTATCGTATGTTACTTTTAAAATACAAGGATTACTACTATCAGTCATTATGTGTTACAACACAAGCACCCAGGCCACGACAAACGAATCTGTATTAGCTCCTATATCTTTAAGCGTTTGTGTATGGAGGTATGCAACTTTAACCGATTGCTTTTTTAATATTGGCATCCCCATGGAAAAAGAACCTAGAAAATCCCCACGTTGGTCCTCATTTGATACATCATTTATTATTGATCTAGCACCGGTACCATAACCAGTGCTAAGAGATGCCCATAGTTTGGATTTAAATTTTCTGGTAAGGTGCGTTTGAATGGCGAACACTGCTTTTTGCTTTCTTTTATTCCCCCCAAAAAAATTATTATTTTGAGTAAAAATTAAAACTGAACTTGACAGTTCATAAGACCAATTATTCCAGTTATGTAACACTCCAACTTGAGGTCTAAATACAAAACGATTATGACCTAAGTTAAGTAACTTTTCCTTAAAATTCTGCCCCATGGGTAGCACTACAGCAATTGAAGCACCGACTGTGGTATATGTAGGATGCGATTTGAAATACTCGTATAACCCTTTTGGATCCATTGCTTTTGGCCCAATAAAATTTACGGATAACCTCAATCGAGGATCAGCAAATCCATCTCTATTTACAGTTGTTGGTACCCCTCGTAGAAGACCATCCCATTTTGCAATTTTATATGGGACATAAACATCCACCCTTGCTAATTTGTTGCCCAATTTAAACGGATGAACATATTGTAAGATAAATGTAGATGCTCTTACGGATACGTCTTCAACCTGTAGCACTGGATCAAAAAATATTTTACCACTCGTATTGCCATAACCTAACCCCAGAATATGAATTCCTAAGGGCAAAGTCGACCACCTTCTTGGTTCTAAGTCCTGGGCAAAACTCCTATTTACAGATAGGAATAGCATACAAAGTATAAACAATTCAATTCCAAAAGCTCTAAACCGTGGTCTAAATACCATTATTCCGCTCAATTTTGAATCAATCATTTTTAATTGGAGTATGTACCCAGTACCCGTACATCCTATACATAACGGCTAAAATAACAGCACCTACAAAAAGACCAATGATCCCATGCAAAAGCATACCTCCGATAGTTCCAATAAGAATAACGATCATAGGCGTTTTTAGGCCTTTACCTAATAACATGGGCTTTAGAAAATTATCCGAAATGCCCACCAGGATACAATAAATACTGAAAATAATGGCGTAGGTAGGTTCCGCAATGGAAAAGGCGATAAGAATAGCAGGAATCATTGTTAAAATAGCTGGTATCTGAATAATAGCAGTTACCAGTACTAAGAGTGTAAATATTCCTGTAGCTGGCAATCCTATGGCTTTGAAACCAATAAAGGCCAACCCTGCCTGTATCAGCGCCACTAAAAGGATACCTTTCACTACGCTCCTGATGGTGTCTCGCGACATATGTACTATTTCCTCATTGTCACTTCCCACCAATTTTTGGAATAAAGCGATAGCCGCCCGGTAGCCAGAATCTGCGTGGTACATAAAAACAATAGCAACTAAAAAAGAAACAATAAAAGCGATAAGGGTTCCCAAAAATCCTGTAATCCCTGATACGACCCCACGGCCATATTCTAATAATAGATCTTTATGAAGGACTGCATAATTTCGGAAATCATCAGAAACTTGATGCCATTCGTTATATAATTTTTCGCCTATCAAGGGCCACGATTTAACTTTCTCATCCGGTAAAGGAATCTGTAGCGTATTATTTTTGATTTGGTCTACAGTCATAGCAGTAGATTCAAATATGGAACTTAATACAAAATAAGACGGAATTAAAAGCAATATAGCCACTAGCAAGGTAAATATAACAGTAGCAAATTTTTTGCTGACGCCTATCTTATGAACCCATTTACTATAAAGTGGAAAAAGGGCCACCGCCAGAATAATAGCCCAGATTACAACTATTAGAAAAGGTTTAATAATAAAAAAACACCACCCCAATACCAAAAGTAATATTGAAATTCGAAGTACTTGGGTAGTGGAAGATTCGTTATTCATAGGTTTGATTATTCTAAACTTTCCATAATCTTATCAGCGTATTCCACTGCCGTTTTATAAGCGTCATTAGGATCACTAATGTTTGTGGTTGTAATAGCCACCAATTGATATTCCGAGGGTTCATCTAAATTATAAGCAACTGTTTCCAAAACATAATCGGTAACTGTTCTCGTTGTTGTCGACATAGGGATGTAGCCACCAAAAGAATTATAATAGGGACCATAGGCATAGGGGGAGGCATAGTAATTATAAAATCCTCCATAGTATCCAGGGTAACCCCCGTATGAAGTACCTACATAAGCACCGCTATGTGTGGTCTCTATAGACTGTTGTTTGTCCCTTATCACAGTTAGGACAATCCCAGTATATCCTTCACTGGCCAAAAGGCTCTTCAACAGTGCCACCCGTTCTTCAGAAATTTCCCTGTTAGGATATATTTTTGGCACTTTCTTAAAACTCTCTGTGGCTTTGACTCCCCTGGCCTTAAGTTTTAATGTTATTGCCTCTTCAAAGGCGATTCGTGCGTGGTCGTTTGCTGTTCTCGCAATAACCAAAACATTTTTCTTCCTGAATTTATCAATATTTACTTGTTCCCCTTTCCAGGCAGTGATCACTTTTACGCTGGAACACGCTTGTAAATAGCATACAAAAATCAGGATCAGCACAAATGGTTTAATTTTCATCATAATGTTTATTTACAAAATAATTATTTAATGGCCTTTACCGGATATTTTTTGAATAATTTTTCCGTAACCTTCACAATCTTTTTTTTATTTTTCTCCTGTTTCTTTTCAACTACTCCTTTGGCCACAGCCTGCCAAATCATTTCATTTTTATGATTATCAACGATATCCAAGGTCACCGTTCCGCTAACATAATTTCTAACCACAATTTCCTCAGATTCCCAATGATAATTTCTACTGCCCATGTACCTGGGAGCTTCCTGTATACTAGTTTCCCTAGTTTGCTTTTCCCGAGAAAGGGTAACCCCAAGATTAATCAGCAAATCCGGATTTTCTTTCACTTTCTGATATCCTCTGGAGTTCATTTGTTTAAAAACCTCCCCGATAAAAAGGTTTAATCCTTCTTTTTTCGGTTCGAATTCAGGAATACTCTTCACATCAAGTTCGTAAACTTGATAGGTTTTGAACTTTGTGAAATCCACATTGTCGGTCTTGTTATAAGAGACCAGGGTTTGGGAGTTCCCCAAATTGGGAACTGCCACAAGCAAGAGAATCAATACAATTT
>CAYTSL010000134.1:0-5472 GCA_964440415.1 uncultured Flavobacteriaceae bacterium | reverse complement strand
TATTAGGTAATCATTTAACTTTTTATACTATGCCATTTTATCATAAATTAGGGAAAATTCCTCCTAAAAGACATACACAGTTTAGAAAACCAGATGGAAGTTTATACTACGAACAGCTATTTGGCACCATAGGCTTTGATGGAATGTCAACAAACAGCTATCATGAACAAAGACCAACACAGGTAAAGGAAATTAAAAAACAATATAGTGTAGCACCTAAAATCGCTAAAACAAATAATATTCAATCATATAGATTAAGAGGTTTTCAAGTAAAACCAGAATCGGATTATCTGCAAAGCAGAAAAATAGTTTTAAGTAATTCTGATTGCAACATAATTCTTGCGGCACCTAAAGACTCCACTAAAGATTATTTTTATAAGAATACAGATGCCGACGAACTAATTTTTGTGCATAAAGGAACAGGTAAATTACGGACCATGTATGGCAATCTGGACTTTAAATATGGAGATTATCTGGTTATTCCAAGGGGAATGATCTATAAAATTGATTTCGATTCATCAGATAACCGGTTGTTTATAGTAGAGTCTTACCGACCTATTTACACACCAAAACGATATAGAAATTGGTTTGGGCAATTACTAGAACATTCACCTTTTTGTGAACGGGATATTCGCAGACCAGAAGAATTAGAAACCTATAATGAAGCTGGGGAATTCTTGATAAAAGTGAAAAAACAAAATGAGATCATTGAAATGGTCTATGCTTCACATCCATTTGATGTTGTAGGTTATGATGGTTATAATTATCCATACGCCTTTTCAATACATGATTTTGAACCCATAACAGGTAGAATTCATCAACCTCCTCCTGTACACCAAACATTTGAGACAGACGCATTTGTCGTGTGTAGTTTTGTACCACGTCTTTATGATTATCATCCAGATGCAATTCCGGCACCTTATAATCATAGTAATATAGACAGCGATGAAGTGCTATACTATGTCGATGGTGATTTTATGAGTAGAAATGATGTTGAGGCAGGACACATATCATTGCATCCCGCAGGAATTCCTCATGGCCCACATCCTGGAGCAACTGAAAGAAGTATTGGTAAAATAGATACCAAAGAATTAGCAGTTATGGTTGATACTTTTAAACCATTGCAAGTCACAGAGGAAGCATTAAAAATAGCAGATGAAGATTATTATAAATCTTGGTTAGAATAAAATAAGACAAGAGAAGTTAGACGCAAGAGAAGAGAAATGAGTAAGAGAAGACATAACTACAAAAACCTTAAGATTTGGAAGCTAGGTATAGAAATAGTTGATGATGTTTTCGAAATTGTAAATAAATTTCCAAAAGAAGAAAAGTTTGGATTAGCATCGCAAATTAGTAGATGTTCAATTTCTATTCCAAGTAATATTGCAGAAGGATCTTCAAGAACAGATAAGTCATTTTCTCATTTTATAGATGTATCCCTTGGATCATCATTTGAATTGGAAACACAATTAATAATAGCATATAAAAGAAATTATATTTCAAAAGAACTATTAAACAAAGTAGAGGAAAAAATAGCAGAGTTTCAAAAAATGGCAATGGGTTTTCAAAATAAACTGTAATTTGTCTTGTCTCTCTTTTCTTTTTTCTCTCATCAAAATAATTAGTCATGAGTAAAGATATCAAGTCAGTTAATTACGGTTTAGAAAAAATATTTGAAGGAGCTCAAGACTTCCTTCCATTATTTGGAACAGATTATGTCGAGTTTTACGTTGGGAACGCAAAACAAGCAGCACATTTTTATAAAACAGCTTTTGGTTTTCAATCTTTGGCATATGCAGGATTAGAGACTGGGTTGAAAGACAGAACGAGTTATGTACTAGTTCAAGATAAAATAAAATTAGTACTTACAACTCCTTTAAATAGCAGCTCTCCAATTAATGACCATATAGTAAAACATGGTGATGGAGTTAAATATATAGCTCTTTGGGTTGAAGATGCAAAAAGCGCTTATGAAGAAACAACTAAACGAGGTGCAAAGTCGTATATGGAACCAGTTGTTGAAAAAGATGAGTTTGGAGAAATTGTAAAAGCGGGAATTCATACTTATGGTGAAACAATTCATATGTTTATAGAGCGTAAAAACTATAAAGGCACATTCCTTCCTGGTTTTAGAAAATGGGAATCGGAATACAACCCAACTCCAGTAGGCTTAAAATTTATTGACCATATGGTTGGCAATGTTGGTTGGGGAGAAATGAATCAATGGGTAAAATGGTATGAAGATATTATGGGATTTGAAAATTTCTTATCATTTGATGATAACCAAATCCACACAGAATACTCGTCACTAATGAGTAAAGTTATGAGTAATGGAAATGGACGAATTAAATTCCCAATAAACGAACCTGCGAAAGGAAAGAAAAAATCTCAAATTGAAGAATATCTAGATTTTTACGAAGGTCCTGGTGTACAGCATATAGCAGTAGCTACAGATGATATCATTAATACTGTGTCTGAATTAAGAGCTAGAGGTATTGAGTTTTTGTCTACACCACCAGAAGAATATTATAAAGCTGTTCCAGGAAGATTAGAGGAATTTAGTCATGAACTTCGTGAAAATATCGAAGCTTTAAAAAGTTTAGGAATCATGATTGATGCAGATGAAGAAGGTTATTTATTACAAATATTCACAAAGCCGGTTGAAGACAGGCCTACTCTATTTTTTGAGATAATTCAACGAATGGGAGCAAGAGGATTTGGTGCAGGAAATTTCAAAGCGCTTTTCGAGTCCATCGAAAGAGAACAAGAGCTCAGAGGCACACTTTAACAAGACCTTAATATAACATTTTAAAAACTCCATTATATTTGATGGAGTTTTTGGTTTTTCTACTTTTGGAACAGTAATTGTAATTTATAGAAAAAAGTAACGTTAAAAGTTGGATATTGTCAATCTTAAATATGAACAAAACACTACTTATAATATTAACTATGTTATTCTTTCAGATTTCTTTTGCCCAAGAAGAATCTTCATTCGATTCTGGAGAATGGTTTCGTTTTAAAATGAGTTACAGTGGCTTTTTAACAGCTGGAAAGGCAACTCTTACCGTACGAGACTATGCTTACAATGATAAAGACGTTTATCATATATTAGGGAAAGGCTGGACAACAGGTGCAATAAAATGGTTTTTTAAAGTAAGTGACAGATACGAAAGTTTTATAGATAAGGATACTGGAGCACCTTATAAATTCATTAGAAATATAGATGAAGGCGGTCATACTAAGGATTTAGAAATAGAATTTGACCACAATAACAATAAAGCTCTTGTTCATAATAAAAAAAGGAATACAAAAAAGGAATTTACAACAAAACCAAACATACATGACATGATTTCTACTTACTATTATTTAAGAAATAATATAGATGTAGAAAACCTAAAAATTGGTGACGAGGTTTCAGTCAATATGTTTTTTGATGAAGAGAATTATGGCTTCAAATTAAAATATTTAGGAACAGAACGGATTAATACACAATTTGGTAAGGTAAATACTTTAAAGTTTAGACCATACGTTATGGCCGGAAGAGTCTTTAAGGAAGAAGAAAGTTTAACTCTTTGGGTTTCTAATGATAAAAATAAAATACCTTTGCGTATAAAGGCAGACCTTGCTATTGGTTCCTTAAGAGCTGATCTAGATGCATTTAAAGGTCTTAAACATCCTTTTGATATTTATATTGATAATTAATGAGTATTGAAAAACTAACCAAGCAATTAAAAGAAAAATACGATAGCATAGATCAGGACCTGGAAACCCATCTTGAAGGATTACTACATAGTAAACCTCTAAATTACTGGGATTACATACAGACAGATGCTCTATTAAATCTTCAAATTCAGCGAACAACACTTCCTGATGAGATGGTATTTATCATGTATCATCAAATTAATGAACTGATCTTTAAAATGGTTCTTTGGGAAATTGAACAAGTTGCCAAAGAGGAAAATTTGACAGCCAAGTTTTTTTCTGTTAAACTTAGACGTATTAGCAGATATTTTGATATGTTGACTTCATCTTTCAACATCATGCGTGACGGAATGGAAGTTGAGCAATACATGAAATTTAGAACCACTTTAACTCCAGGTAGTGGTTTTCAAAGTGCACAGTACAGAAAAATTGAATTTGCATCTACAGAACTCATCAATCTAATTGATAAAAAATTTCGAGCGACTATTGACAGAGAAACTCCTTATGAACATGCCTTGGAGCATCTGTATTGGCAAGCTGCTGGAAAGGATTATAATACTGGAAAAAAATCTTATTTATTAAAATCATTTGAATCAAAATATAAAGAAGATTTTATTAGTTTTACAAAATATTATAACACCAGAAATTTGTGGTCAAAGTTTAAAGAATTACCACAGGATGTTAAAACAGATAAGGATCTAATTGGAGCTATGCGACATTATGATCATACAGTAAACATTCAATGGGTTATGGCTCACTATAATGCGGCAAACCACTATCTAAATATAAATGGTGAAACTGCAGAAGCAACTGGTGGTAGTGAATGGGTAAAATACATGCATCCAAAATATCAACGCAGGATATTTTTCCCAGACGTTTGGA
The DNA here is from genome assembly GCA_964440415.1 of uncultured Flavobacteriaceae bacterium. Taxonomy (GTDB): domain Bacteria; phylum Bacteroidota; class Bacteroidia; order Flavobacteriales; family Flavobacteriaceae; genus Site-B1. Next base: position 888 of record CAYTSL010000134.1, on the reverse strand, counting down.
CTAAAGAAGAATTAGAAAATTGGGGGAAGAATCTTTAATACCATTAACCAAAAAAAAATTGAAAAAAACATTAGCAATACTAGCTGTTATTATAAGTTTTGCAGCATGTAAAAAAGAAATAACTCCGCTTGAATTACCAGTGAGCAGCTTTATTGACCCTATCGAAATCCCAAGAGTTGAATTTGGCTTTAATTTTAACGACTTTGATGTTGTTCAAGATACTATAAGAAAAGGCGATAGTTTTGGTCAATTATTATTCAATAATAATTTAGGCTATAGTGAAATAGCGAATATTACGGCGGCAGTTAAGGATAGTTTTAATGCCAGAAAATTAGATATCAATAAGCAATATACCATTTTAAGATCTGATGATTCTCTTAATAAGCCCCAAGTTTTTATTTATCAACCTAACAGAATTGAATATGTAGTTGTTGATTTCAGAGACACCATAGTGGCTCAAAGAAAGAGTAAACCGGTCACCATTATAAAAAATACAGCAAGCGGTGTAATTAATAGTACGTTGTCTGAAACTATTGAAGAACAAGGATTGAGTTATAATATAGCCAATGACCTATCCTCTATTTATGCCTGGACCATTGACTTTTTTAAGCTTCAAAAAGGTGATAGATTTAAAATAGTATATACCGAGAAATATATTGATGATACAACTTACGTTGGAGTAGATCAAATACAATCTGCCTATTTTGAACATAACGAAAGACCGTTTTATGCTTTTCAGTTTGTTGCAGACACCATTAATAATATTCCTGATTACTTTGATGAGGAAGCGAAAACTTTAAGAAAAGCCTTTTTAAAAGCACCATTAAAATTTAGCACACGGATTTCTTCTCGATTTTCAAGACGAAGATTCCATCCGGTTCAGAGACG
>CAYTSL010000133.1:0-5500 GCA_964440415.1 uncultured Flavobacteriaceae bacterium | reverse complement strand
GGTTTAATTGGAGGCGTTATTGTTTACTTGAGTGGTTATGAATCGGATGCTTTAACAATTAAAGTATTATCTATTTATAACGAACCATTTATTGGTGGAGACAAAGGATTCTTTAAATTAATTGAAAATAGCTTTGTAGATGAACTTGCGGCACTTGCCATAATAATTGGAGGTCTGTTAGTTGGATTTTCAAAAGAAAAAGTAGAAGACGAATTTATTTATAAGCTTCGCAAAGATTCCTTGGTCTGGGCGATCATCTTTAATTATGCTGTATTGATCTTCACAATTATTTTTGTGTATGATTTCACATTCTTTGATGTGTTGGTGTTTAATATGTTTACGCCACTTATATTCTTTATAGTGAGATTCAATTTTTTAAAACATAAATCTTTAAGCTATGAAGAATAAACTAAAAGTTGAACGAGCCATTCATGACCTCACACAAGCCCAACTAGCTGAAAAGATTGGAGTAAGCAGACAGACCATTAATGCCATGGAGAAAAACAAATATGTGCCTTCTACCCTACTAGCTTTAAAATTGGCAAAGTTGTTTAATAAGCCTGTAGAAGATATATTTTTTCTGGAAGATCACGAATAAAAATAAACGCGCAGCATTTCTGCTGCGCGAATAAGCTATTCTCATAGCTCCGCTATCAATCAATAATAGGAGCTAATTATATTTTACATCCACTCTTTTAAAGAGTCCTTGTTCATTTTAACATAGTCTGCATTGCCAGCTTTTTCTGCTAATTTTAAAGATTTTTTAGCATTTTCGATGGCTCCTTTCTTATCACCAATCTTTGCATAAATTAAGGATTTTTGACGTAAAAACCAAAATTTTGGCTCCTTTTCTGTCATCTCTGTGGCTTTATCAATCCACATTTTTGCTTTGTTCATATCCTTACCTTCAGTCAAGTAATATACTGCGGCAGAAAAATAATCTCCAGCTCCTGGACCAGCCATAGTTTTTTCAATACTCGCTGATGCTTTAGTATCTGTAGGTACTGAAAAAGGCACTCCAACATATGTCTTCTCCCAAATGAAACCTAGCTCTGCAGAGTTATTCGTTAAATTTCCTAGCATAATTGTAAAGGATTGAACATCAAAATCCATTTTGTTCACAGAAGCGGTTACTTTAGCAGCAACTTTAGCTTCATCCCACTTTTGAGGAGTTCCCCAATTTGTTGCATCAGAATAGAATATCACCTCCCAATTCTCTACTCCTGGTTTAGTATAAATTGCATAGGTTCCAGCTTTCACTGCAGTACCATCAATAGTTACATCATCACCAAAGGTGATTTTAGTATTCGCATTGGCACCTGTACGCCATAATTTATCATAAGGTACCAGATCTCCATAAATAGTTCTACCACGCATCGCTGGACGCGAATATTCTATGGACACATCTGTTAAACCAACTACCTGCTCCATTTTTGCAAATGGACTTGGTTGTGGCGTTTCAATTTGCGCGTTTAATCCAAGGGTCAATACAAACGCTAATGCACTAAAAAGTAATTTTTTCATAATTAATTAAGTTGTTTTTATAATTCAGTGCTAAAGTTAATTAATAAAATAAAACAGAATGTTAAGAAAAAACTAAATAGCACTTTCAGATATTTATATATCTGACAACTTTTTACAACAAGATTTGATTTTTGATAGTGAAGTACATAAAACAATGTTAAATTTTGTTTAACTATTATTTATTATTGTTAAACATTATGTACTTTTGAATTTATTAAATCAAAAATCATGGCTAAAAAAAAATCTGTCAATACAAATGATATTATAAGCTTCTATATGAATTATGTTTTAGAGAACAACGAAAAACCAAAATCGGTTTACAGTTTTGCTAAAGCTAATAATTTTGAAGAATCCTTATTCTACAATCACTTTGGAAATTTTGAGGCTCTGGAACAATCTATATTTAAAGCATTTTTTAAGAATACCATATCTGTGTTAGAGAAAAATGAAGACTATGAGAGTTTTGATGCACGAAATAGGTTGTTGAGCTTTTATTATACATTCTTTGAAGTGTTAACAGCAAACAGAAGCTATGTAAAATATGCCTTAAGCAATCATTCAAGCGACATAAAAAAAGTAAAAGCACTATCAAAGCTAAAGTCAAGCTTTACAGATTATATAGAAACTTTAGATATTGAAACTTTAGACATTAAGCAGAAGGACTTGGAGCAGATACAAGAAAAAACACTCAAAGAATCTGCTTGGTTGCAACTATTATTCACTATGAAATTTTGGTTAGATGATACCTCTGCCTCATTTGAAAAGACCGATATTTTCATTGAAAAAGCCGTGAATGCCAGTTTTGATCTTATAGATATCAAACCTTTAAAAACAGTTATAGATCTAGGTAAATTCCTTTTTAAGGAGAAATTCCAAATGAGCTAATATGAATACAATAGATAGTATACCAGTTACTAAAATTCAACGCGCATCCAAGTTGGTTCAAACAGGAGCTAAAGTGGGTGTGAATTATATAAAATATTATGGCGATAAGCTCATCTCAACCGAATTTGAAGCTAAAGAACGCCTAAATAAGAATAATGCCGAGGACATTTATGATGGGTTAAAGAAATTGAAGGGTAGTGCTTTAAAAGTCGCGCAAATGCTTAGTATGGATAAAAGCATTTTACCACAAGCCTATGTTGAGAAATTTTCACTGGCTCAATTTTCTGTTCCACCTTTATCACCTCCATTAGTGACAAAAACATTTAAGAAATACTTTGGGAAATTACCAAGCCAAATATTCGACTCCTTCAATTCCACATCTGTGAATGCGGCCAGCATTGGACAAGTACACAAAGCGGAAAAAGATGGGAAAAAATTAGCTGTGAAAATTCAATACCCAGGAGTTGCTGATAGCATTGCTTCAGATTTGGCTTTGGTAAAACCCATTGCTATAAGCATGTTCAATATTAAAGGAAAAGATTCCGACAAATACTTTAAGGAAGTTGAAGATAAGCTGGTTGAAGAAACCAATTACTTATTGGAAATTGAACAAAGCAAAACGGTTGTAGAATCGTGTAAACATATACCAAACCTGGAATTTCCAAATTATTATGAGGAATTTTCGTCAGAGCGTATCATTACAATGGACTGGATGCATGGCGAGCATTTATCTGAATTTACGAAGCGTAATACAGATGAGGTTTTATCCAATAAACTTGGTCAGGCACTTTGGGATTTCTATATGTTCCAAATACATAAATTGAAAAAAGTTCATGCCGATCCGCATCCTGGAAATTTCTTAATATCTGATGAAGGAAAGCTAATCGCTTTGGACTTTGGTTGTATGAAATCCATTCCGGATGAATTCTATGTACCCTATTTTGAATTGGCAGAACCAAAGAACATAAATAACCCTGAAGTTTTTAAAAACACACTGTTTAAGCTTGAAATTTTACGAACGGATGACTCTAAAGAAGAAGTTGCATTCTTTACCAGAATGTTCCATGATATGCTTAGTTTATTTACGCAGCCATTTCATGATGATACTTTCGATTTTTCAGATCCCAAGTTCTTTCAAAAAATCGCAGAATTAGGTGAGCAATATAGTAAGAATACTGAGTTAAGAAAAATGAACGCAAATAGAGGCTCCAAACATTTTATATACATAAACAGAACCTTCTTTGGTTTGTATAATTTAATGTTCGATCTAAAAGCTACTAATGTCAAAGTAAATAATTATATTCATTTAAATTGATAAATGAAAATTCTTGTAACAGGTGCAACTGGGTATATCGGTAAACGGTTAATCCCATTATTGGTCAACGATGGATATGATGTAATTTGTGCTGTAAGGGATAAAATGCGTGCTGACAAAAACTATTTGGAAGAAGAACACATCCAGATAGTTGAAGCCGACTTTTTAAAACCTGAAACCTTATCTAATATTCCCAAGGATCTGGATGTCGCATACTATTTGATACATTCCATGTCCAATACTTCTGAAGATTTTAAAGTTTTAGAAGAGCAATGCGCTATTAATTTTAAGACCTATCTTGAAAACACTAAAGTCAAGCATGTTATTTATTTAAGTGGCATTACCAATGATGATAATTTATCAAAACATTTGTCATCCCGAAAAAATGTGGAGAATGCATTAGCGTCAAATAAATATGCCTTAACTACGTTAAAAGCGGGAATTATAGTAGGTTCAGGAAGTTCTTCCTTTGAGATCATCAGAGATCTCGTTGAGAAATTACCAATGATGATAGCACCAAAATGGTTGAACACAAAAACGCAACCTATTGGAGTAAGGGATGTACTTTCATTTTTAAATAGAGCGAAGGGTAATAAAGAAATCTTTAACAAGTCCTATGATATTTTTGGCCCAGAAGTATTGACATACAAAGAGATGCTCTTGCAATTTGCAAAGATCAGGAAGTTAAAACGATATATTTTGACTGTTCCCGTTATGACTCCAAAATTATCTTCTTACTGGTTGTATTTTGTTACGTCTACTTCCTATAAGTTAGCTTCAACCTTGGTAGATAGTATGGGAGTTCAAATAATTGGCAAACCTAGTAATATCAATCAAATATTAGCCGTAAAACCCATGACCTACAAGAAGGCGGTCGAACTGGCATTTGAAAAAATAGAACAAAATAGTATAATTTCTAGCTGGAAGGATTCTTTTATTAGTAGTGGACGCTTAAAAAACAGTGCTCATAAATACATTAACGTTCCTTCCTATGGTTGTTTTAAAGACCACAAGGAAAAGAAAGTAGTAGACACCAATAAAACAATTGATAAAATCTGGTCTATTGGAGGGGAAACCGGATGGTATTACGGTACGTTCCTTTGGAAAATAAGGGGTTACATAGATAAATTAGTTGGAGGCATTGGTTTACGACGCGGAAGAACTCATAAAACAGAACTTAATGTAGGTGATGCCCTTGATTTTTGGAGAGTGATTTATGCTGATAAACCACAAAAGAAGTTATTGTTATATGCTGAAATGAAATTGCCTGGAGAGGCTTGGTTAGAATTTGAAATTGAAGATAATATCCTAAAACAAACAGCCACATTTAGACCAAGAGGTCTTGCAGGCCGATTATATTGGTACAGTGTTTTACCCTTTCATGGTATAATTTTTAATGGAATGATCAAGCGATTAGTCAGTGCAAACGATTAATTGTGCTTTCACTTTATTTTATACTAATTCAAATGTTAAACTTTGTTTAATGTTAACTTTATCTATTCGTTTTGTTGTTAAGCTTATATAATTTATAGCAAATAATGATTATATTGGCATTTATCATCTTAAAAGGATAAGAATTAAAGATTAATTTATGGATATAGTCAAAAAGGCTGAGGAATTTGAAAATAGAAAATTTAAATTTAAAAATACCAGTGAAAGAGTTTTAGCCTCAAGAGAAGTAAAAGATCTCATCTTGGGTTTAAATGAAATATACAAAAAAGAAAAGGATCAGAATATTATGGATTTAATGAAGCGTTTGACAATTATAAAACAACG
>CAYTSL010000132.1:0-5669 GCA_964440415.1 uncultured Flavobacteriaceae bacterium | reverse complement strand
TTAGGTGTAAACCTGTTGCATTTAATGCCACTTTTTGAAAGCCCTGAAGAGGCGAGTGATGGTGGCTATGCTGTTTCAAATTATCGAGTTATTGACCAACGTTTTGGTACCATAGAACAGTTAAAAACTCTGCAACAATCCCTTCAGGAAAAGGATATGTATCTGATGATCGATATTGTACTCAATCACACTTCAGATCAACATGAGTGGGCAGAAAAAGCAAAACAAGGCGATCGGTATTATCAAGATTTTTATTGCCTATATGATGATAGAACCATTCCTGATATAATGGAACCGCATATGCCAGAGGTATTCCCGGAAAGTTCTCCAGGTAGCTTTATCTACAATAAGGAAATGGATAAATGGGTGATGTCCGTTTTTCACAAGTACCAATGGGATTTGAATTTTAAAAATCCTAATGTACTAAAAGCCATGTTGAGCACTGTTTTCTTTTATGCCAATCTAGGAGTGGACATTTTAAGAATAGATGCACCTGCATTTATTTGGAAACAAATGGGAACCTCATGTCAAAACCTCCCTGAAGCTCACACCATATTACAACTTATAAAAGTATCTCTAGACGTTGCTGCACCAGGAATGGCCATATTAGGTGAAGCTATCGTAGCTCCAAGAGAGATTATGACTTATTTTGGCAAAGGCTACATGACCAACAAAGAATGTGATTTGGCATATAATGCAAGTCAAATGGCATTGCAATGGGATGCACTAGCAACTACCGATACCAGAAATATGCTTGCTAATCAAGAGATCATCCTTCAAAAACCTTTGGGAGCAACTTGGATCAACTATGCTCGTTGTCATGATGATATTGGTTTGACCTTTGAAGATTATTACCTGGAACAAATAGGCTATACGCCTTATATGCATCGTGACTATCTTAAAAACTATTTAAGTGGACGTTTAGAAACAAGCCCTTCCTCTGGAGATCTATTTGCCGTGAATCCTAAAACAAATGATGCTCGTATTTCAGGATCTTTAGCTTCCTTATGTGGTTTGGAAAAAGCTATACAGAAACAAGATAAAAAAGCAATTCAAACGTCCATAAATAAGATACTACTCATGCAGACTAATAGTATTTTACTTGGAGGTATTCCCATGCTTTTCTATGGAGATGAATTAGGATATACAAATGATTACTCATACTTAAACGATCCCAAGAAAAGCTATGATAACCGATGGATGCATCGTCCTGTAATTGACTGGAAGAAAAATGCAAAAGCTAAAAAGAAAGGTGCTATAGAGAATAAGGTCTTTACTGGTTTGCAGAAAATAATAAGCATACGAAAATCATACGAATTGTTTTCGGATAGAAACAATGTTACATGGTTAGAATCCCATAATCGATCAGTTGTAGGCTTTATTAGAAGCTGGGAAGGAAAACAAATGTTTTGTTTATTTAATTACAGTCCCGAACCACAGGGATTAACATATTATGTATTTGATTCTGTTAGAGGTCAGGTCAAAGAACTGTTTGACCTATGGTCCGAAAAGTCTATTAAAATTGGGGAAGACCACGAACACCTCTTGTTCAAACCTTATCAGTTTTATGTTTTTTTCGTTGATTTTAAAAACATGAAGTTGTAATCAATTGTGTTTTTTAAAAATTAAAGTTATATGAAGAAATTTTTAAAATTTTTATTACTGATCGTAGTATTATATTTTTTACTTCTAATCCCGTTTCCCAAGAATCAAGTAGAAATCCAAAAGCCTTCTCAAGATCCATTTATTTGGGGTCAGGATAAACTTTGGGATCAGTTAGAGATTAACTTTAAAAATGCTCAAGAAATTTCTTCTAAAGAATTAGATTCTGTTGTAGTATCAATGACAAATGAATGTGATAGTTTATTTAATGAAAATGAACATAATTTTCTGAAACCAGAAGACCCATTTTACACATCCATAGAAAAAAGATTTTTCCAGATTGCTCCATTAATTGCTGCACAAAAAAATAAAGGTGATTGGCACATACAGTTTTATAATAAAGTTAGAAAGAAGTTGAAATCTGACTCACGCAATTGGGATATGAACGAAGCATCAGCTCGAAATGTCTCTTACCAAATTCTTTATGGTATGAGAGCTACGGTTGAAGAGATTTTATTACAATCGACTGATGATGAATTTGTTTCAACCATGTTTGTCTCCAACGAGCCATCTGTTGTTCCTTCCGTTGATGTTTTGGGGATAAAAGTTCATAGCGGTGACTTACTTGTTAGTCGTGGTGGAGCAGAAGTTTCTGCCTTTATTTCAAGAGGGAACGACTATCCGGGAAATTTTTCACATGTAGCGATTATTCATATTGATAAAGAAACGAACAAACCATATTTTGTTGAAGCACATATTGAAAAAGGTGTTGCCATAGCTTCTTTGGATGACTATTTAAATGATAAGAAATTACGGTTTATGGTTATGAGGCCAAGAGCAGATTTGCCTAAAATGATTGAAAACCCCATGCTCCCATATGAGGCATCTTTGTATATTTTTAATGAATCTCAAACCAGACATATCCCATATGACTTTAAAATGGACTATTATGATTCTTCCGCAATGTTTTGTTCAGAGGTGGGATCCTATGCCTACAAACAATTAGGTGTCAATTTATGGGAATTTGAATCTACAATCTCTTCAGATGGTATTATCAATTGGTTGAATGTTTTTGGTGTAGAGAACTTTGTGACTCAAATGCCTTCTGATCTGGAATACGACCCCATGTTAAGTGTAGTGGCCGAATGGAGAAATAAGGAAATTCTTTTTCAGGACCATTTAGACAATGCTGTTATGGACGCATTAATAAGTCGTGCCAATTCAGGTGAAAATTTAGACTACAATATATGGTTGTTACCAATTGCGAGAACCATTAAGGCCTATTCGTTTTTTCTCAGTCTAATTGGAAAAGAAGGTGTCATTCCTGAAGGGATGGATGCTGAAACTGCCTTGAAAAACAATGATTTTGTGGATAGGTTTAATGAATTAAAATCCCGGACAGAATCAAAAATTAAATTTTTTAAAGAGGAAAATGACTATCTGCCTCCATATTGGCAAATGGTAAGAATGGCGGAAGAGAGCTTAACGAATTAACACTAATTTTTATAATTTCTTAAAAATAAGAACATCATCAGTCTGTAATATAGAAGAACCTAAAAATATTTTTGCGCCTTCAGGTAAATCAAAGGTAACTGCCTTTCCAAAATTGATTATCACACTGATTTCTGAACCGTTAATACTTCTTACAAAATGAAGACGATCGTCTTTCATTTCAAGTTTTTCATAGGAACCATATTGTAAAACTGGTTCTGCATTACGCAGTGCAATCAATTCTCTATACTTTAAAAGCATTGATTCTTTATCTTTTTCCTGTTGTGCTACATTTAAAGTAATGTAATCCGGGTTAAGCGGTATCCAACTTTTACTGGATGAGAACCCCGAGAAAGATTCTGAATTCCACTGCATTGGACTACGTGACTTATCACGATTGTGTTCATTTCCAATTATAAGAGCTTCCTCCAATGTTTTTCCTTCATCAATTGCTAACTCATAGTTTGTAACACCCTGTATATCTTTAATTTCACTAAAAGAATTTGCAATATGGTTTTTCATGCCAATTTCTTCACCAAAATAAATAAATGGGACTCCTTTTGCTGTGAGCATTAATACCGCTAAAGCATAGGCTCTTTTAGGGTTGTCTTTTGCTAGGCGACTGCGTAAACGAGGCATATCATGACTTCCAAAAAACAATGTTGGGTAGTTACTCATATTGTTTTCCATACTTTGTAACTCATCAAAAATTCGTTGTGCCGAAAATTCAGAGATACCCCCAAAATTAAAGTTAAAGACAACATCTAATAATTCACTTCCTTGATATTGTTTTAGCACTTCAATTTTATCACTGCCAATTTCTCCAACTATAAAACGGTTATCGTATTCATTTACTGTTTTTTTAATGATTTTCATGGCTTGTTTCACCCCTTTTTGATCAATATCGTGCAAGTGAACTTGTTTTCCATTTGCACCTATTGGATTATCGGTTGTGACACCTTCAGTAGTTAGAAAATTAATCACATCCAACCGAAATCCATCAATACCCATACCCAACCAGAACCTTAATACGTCTTGAACTTCTTCAACTACTTTAGGGTTTCTCCAGTTTAAATCGGCCATTTTAACATCAAACTGATGATAATAATATTGTTCGGATAAGGTATCATATTCCCAAGCGCTACCACCAAAAAAAGATTCCCAGTTATTTGGTTGATCTTCCCATATATAATAATCTCTATAAGGATTATCTTTAGATTTACGTGATTCCTGAAACCATATATGCTCTGTAGAAGTATGGTTCACAACTATATCCATTATTACCTTAATACCTCGTTTGTGGGCTTCGGCAATGAATGTCTTGAAATCTTCTAAAGTACCATACGTTTCATTTATTTCCTCATAACTACTTACATCATATCCATTATCTACCATTGGAGATTTTAAGAATGGCGTTAACCAAATTCCTTTCACTCCTAAAGTCTGAATATAATCCAATTTCTCAGTCATTCCTTTAAAATCACTATAGCCATCACCATCACTATCCTTAAAGCTAGGCATGTATATTTCATAAAAAACCGTTTCTTTCCACCAAATATTATTACTTGATGAGTTTTGGTTTGAATTGCAGGAACTTAACATTGATAACAATAAAAAGTATTGAAAAAAGGTTTTCATTTTAAACAAAATTTTTAGAACGCAATAGATTAGCTTTAATTATTACGAGTATACTTCATCTTTATATTAAGACTCATAGTGATAGTCAATAACAACTTCATCTGCATATAGTTTACTCGCCTTCAGCTCTATTTTAGCATCTATTGGAACTAAAATAAGTACCGCAGAATTTTCTTTAGTTACTTCAAAAGTAAAACTACCTTTTGCTTTCTTTGCAATAAACGCTCTTTTAATAGCATCGTATATTTTTACTTCATTTTTTCCTACAGAAATTGTGACATCTTTAGCCTCAGGATTAGGATTGTAATACAGGTAACTTGGGAATGCTTCAGCTTTATAGAAATCTGTTGCCAACAAATCTAACTGTAAAATATTCTCAACATTGGTTCTTGAAATAATTGCACCTGCAACTCCTACGTGGCCACTACCGTACACACTAAATTGAGATACTTTCGGATTGTCTTTGTTCCATTTCATTCCATCACCTATCGCAATAGGAGCCTTTAAATCTAGATATAAACCCTCCTCTTCATAATGAGAACTTTTAATAAGTCCTTCGTAGGCAATTACTCCCTTTGTATGTTCTTTTTCTTCAGGAATTGTTTGATGGTCATCAGGAATTTCATAAGGGTAAAATAGCTTAGAGGCATTTGCTGCATTTAGCATCCATTTCCCAATTGTGTTGGCGTACCGTTGATCATAACGCACCATAGGAACAAGGGGCCACATAGCGTCATAAGTATTCATTAAAAAAGCAAAGCCCCCATTATGAGTTGTACTACCCACCAAGCCCGATACATCATATCCATTCCAGTTATCTACAAGCACTCCCCATCCTTTTCGACAATAAGAGTCACCATCAAATGTCCAATCTAATAATTTAGAAAAATCATAATTTGTTCCTTGTTCAGCATTCATTCTTGCAGCAACATATGCTC
>CAYTSL010000131.1:0-5793 GCA_964440415.1 uncultured Flavobacteriaceae bacterium | reverse complement strand
TAATGAAGGAAGTTCAGTCGTACCAAAATATTCGTCTACACTTGGAATCTCTTTCTGCAAATCTGGTTTATAGCGCTCACTCAAACAACCTGTCACAAACACTTTATCCACATCGCCTTCTTCTTTTTTCTTAATGTACTCCAAAATAGTATTTATACTCTCTTCTTTAGCATTATTAATAAAGCCACAAGTATTGATCACAACAATATTCCCTTCCTCTTCATGCACAACATCTTTACCACTTGCTTTTAGCTGGCCCATGAGTACTTCACTATCATAGACATTCTTGCTGCAACCAAGCGTTACTACATTGATCTTATTCTTTTTAATTGATTTGGTTCTCATTTACTATTTTTGAGGTGCAAATATACATCTTAATTAAACCATTTATATATTTGACTGTCCTAAAACAAATAAAGAAACTATGAGAAACTTATTTTTCCTATTAATACTAATTGTCTTTGCAAGTTGCAGTTCTTCAGAAGATGGCAATGATGCCAATAATATTCCAATATCTGAAGAATTATACTTTCCTCCATTAAATTCTGACACATGGGAAACTGTTTCTCCTGAAATATTAGGATGGAATACTTCTCAACTTGCTGACTTATACAGCTATTTAGATGACAAAAACACCAAAGGTTTTATGATTCTTAAAAATGGCAAGATTATTATAGAAAAATATTTTAATGGTCATACTCAAAATGCAAATTGGGAATGGTATTCAGCTGTTAAAAGCTTAACTGCTACTGCAATTGGTGTTGCGCAAGACGAAGGTTTATTAAATATAAATAATAAAACTTCAGATTATTTAGGAAATAATTGGTCTTCTTTAACACAAGAAAAACAAGATTTAATTACTGTAAGGAATCATTTAACTATGACTACAGGTTTACAAAATACACCTTTAAATTTTATTGCTTGGACGTGTACAACAGCTCCATGTATGATCTATAATTTTGATGCTGGATTCAAATGGCAATATCATCAAGGTGCCTTTACCCAAGTACAAAATATTCTTAGCCAAAGTACTGGAGTGAATTTCAAAGTCTACATTAAAGAAAAAATATTAGACCAAATAGGAGTTACAGGGAGTTGGAATTCATTATTAAATCTTAATATCTTTTCAAGTAATACAAGAGGAATGGCTCGTTTTGGAGTTCTTGCTCTTAACAAAGGAACTTGGAACGATAATACTATTATTAGCGAATCTTATTTTAACGAAATGACCAATACTTCACAAAACTTAAATAAGTCTTATGGTTATTTGTGGTGGCTTAATGGTAAAGACGGTTTTGTTGGAACAGATACTATTGAATATCCAGGTTCATTAATTCCAAATGGATCTAATGATATGTTGTGTGCTCTTGGAGCTCAAGATCAAAAAATATATGTTGTACCAAGTAAAAATCTAGTGGTCGTACGATGTGGAGAAGCTGCAGGACTTGAAACATTTGCAAACTCATCTTTTGACAATGAGCTTTGGGGGAAAATTAATGCTGTAATTAATTAACTTCTTTCTACAAAAGGAACAATAATTTCCTTCTCTAAATAGTTTTTCAATCCGTTTAATAATAGAGCCCAACAAAAAGACGATTGTCTAAAATGATGATTGCATTCTGGCCAATCGATATGCCAAAAACGTACTTGCACACCTTCTTCTAACTGTTCTAAATTAAATCCGAAAGATGTTGGATTCCAATCTTCATCAGCCTTAATCATTTTTACATGAAAGGCTTGATTTGGTTGACAGGTAATTACTTTGCCATACCAATCGTATTCTTCAGTGAAATAAAAATTATATTTTGCGCCCAATTCGGGAGTTCCTGTACATCTATTTGTCCACCAATTATTTAAGTGCTCAGGTTGAGAAATAGCATTAAAGATTTTCTCTATCGGCGCATTTATAACAAAGTCGTGATAAATATTAAATCCGTGGCTAACAATGTCCATTTCTTAATTTTTAAAAAAGGAGTCTACAAATTCGTATTTATTGAATACTTGCAAATCTTCAAGTCCTTCACCAACTCCTATATATTTTACAGGTATTTGGAATTGGTCAGAAATTCCAATAACTACTCCTCCTTTGGCTGTTCCATCCAATTTAGTAACTGCTAACGAAGTAACTTCAGTAGCTGCAGTAAATTGCTTGGCTTGTTCAAATGCGTTTTGACCGGTTGAACCATCTAAAATTAATAATACATCATGAGGTGCATCATCAATTACTTTTTGCATGACTCGCTTAACTTTAGTCAATTCATTCATTAAATTCACCTTGTTGTGCAATCGACCTGCTGTATCAATAATTACTACATCTGCATTACTAGAAACAGCACTTTGAAGTGTATCAAATGCTACAGACGCAGGATCACTACCCATAGACTGCTTTACCATTGGCACATCCACTCTTTCTGCCCATATTTGTAATTGGTCAATAGCAGCTGCTCGAAAGGTATCTGAAGCTCCTAAAACAACGTTTAACCCTTGTTTTTTGAATTGATAAGCTAATTTGCCAATAGTAGTAGTTTTACCAACACCATTCACACCAACTACCATTATTACATAAGGTTTATTTCCTTCTGGAATTATATATTCCGTTTCTTCACCTGAATTTGTTTCAGACAGTAATCCAGCAATTTCTTCTCTAAGGATCTTATTGAGTTCCTCTGTTCCCAGATATTTATCTTTTGCCACTCTAGCTTCAATTCTGTCAATAATTTTTAAGGTAGTATCCACACCAACATCACTTGAAACTAGCACTTCCTCTAAATTATCTAAAACCTCATCATCAACTTTAGATTTTCCAGCTACAGCTTTACTTAACTTACTTATAAAGCTATTGCTAGACTTCTCTAGACCTTTATCTAGAGTTTCTTTTTTATCTGAGGAAAATATTTTTTTGAATAGACTCATTCAATTTGTTTCATTTAATTAAATAATCTTAATACAATTTTCTTGCCTTAAGATGATTTATGAAATTTTGTCATGATAATGTAAATATAAAACAAAAGCAGCTTTCAAATTATTGAAAGCTGCTGGATATATTTTTATTTGATTCGATTTACTTTTTGTTCATCCAATCATTCACACGTTCTGGTGGCATAATAGATTCAACAAACATGTAAGCCCCAGATTTAGGAGACTTAACCATTTTTATTGCTTTTGTTAATCTTTTTGATCCTGTTTGTAATGATGCTACTGATTTCTTTGCCATGACTCAATTATTTTATCTCCTTATGAACTGTCATTTTCTTCAAGATTGGATTAAATTTCTTAACCTCTAATCTGTCAGGAGTGTTCTTTTTGTTCTTTGTTGTAATGTATCTTGATGTACCAGGTTGTCCAGATTTTTTATGCTCTGTACATTCTAAAATAACCTGAACTCTATTTCCTTTTCTAGCCATTGTATTTCCTTTAAACCTCTAAGGTAATTATTTTAAAAATCCTTTAGTTTTAGCTTCCTTAATAACAGCAGAAATTCCAATTTTATTGATTGTTTTTAATGCCGAAGTAGAAACTTTTAAAGTTACCCATTTATCTTCTTCTGGAATATAAAAACGCTTCTTGATAAGATTCGCGTTAAACTTTCGCTTAGTTCTGTTTAATGAGTGAGAAACATTGTTCCCTACCATTGCTTTTTTCCCTGTAAGCTCACAAACTCTAGACATTACTATTAACTTTAAACTGTTATTATTTTAAAACGAGGTGCAAATATACAAAATCTTTGAATGATGACAACTTAAAAATAATCAATTTTTCAAAATTTCTTTTAGTAACATTTCAAAGGCTTTATTCGCTGCTTTATTAATGACCTTGGTTCTACCTTTTCCAAAAGTAAACTGTTCTGAAAAAATAGAACTTGGAGTAGCTATAGCAATTATAACGGTTCCCACTTCCGCATCGGCATCACCTTTAGTTGGACCTGCATTTCCAGTGGTAGCTATAGCATAATCTGTCTTGAACATTTTTTTAACATTCTTCGCCATAGCTTCTGCCACTTGACTACTAACCACAGAATGTTTTTCAATAAGATCTTTAGGGATCTTTAAAATATGTTCTTTAACTTGAGTTGCGTAACTAACGATACTTCCTTTAAAATAAACTGATGCTCCTGAATTAGCAGTTATTGCCTCTGCAATTTTACCTCCTGTACAGCTTTCCGCAACTGACAAGGTTCTTTTCTGCTCGCTTAATTTTTTACCCAGAATAACTTCTATCGATTCATCTTCCTCAAAGCCTACAAAAATGTCTTCTATAAAGGATAATAACTCTTTAGTTTGGGAATCCATTTCTGATTCAATTTCATCTTTATTGAATCCTTTTGCTGTCAGCCTTAAACGAACCCGTCCCAAATTTGGCAAATAGGCCAATTTTATAAATTTAGGCAAGCCATCTTCCCATTTATCTAGTCGTTCTGCTATAGCACTTTCACCCAATCCATGCGTCAATACAGTTTTGTGAAGAATGTATGGAAAATGAAATTTATCCTGAAGTCTTGGAATCACTTCATTAGCTATTAGAGCTTTCATTTCATAAGGCACTCCTGGAAGGGAAATAAAAACTTTGTTATCCTTATCCAACCACATACCTGGTGCAGTACCAAAGTTATTTTGTAATACTTTGGCTTTTGAAAGAACTAAAGCTTGCTTTCTATTTAAATCTGATATTGGTGTAGATATGTACTTTGCAAATAGTTCTTCCACATGTTTTAAAACAAGATCATTTTGTTTTAAAGTGTCATTAAAATACTCTGCAAGAGTATGCTTTGTTATATCGTCTTTCGTAGGTCCTAAGCCGCCAGTAAGTATAATAATATCGGCATTATCTTCTGCTTCTCTTATGGCTTTAAGAATATGGTCCTTATCATCTTGAATTGAAGTGATTTGGTAGACAGAAACGCCTATTTTATTAAGTTCCTTAGATATAAAGGCTGAATTAGTATCAACAATTTGACCAATGAGAATCTCGTCACCAATGGTAATTATCTCCGCTAACATTATTGATTAAAGATTAAAATCTTCTTTTATTTCGTCAACTGTATTCCGAATTGCAGTAAGAACGATTTCCAGTTTATCACTTACGTCTTTACTTCTCTGTTCATACTTTCCCCAATCCTGAACCTCAATCAAATCTTCAAGAACTCCAAGTTCAAACAAATCTATAGTTGGTTTCATTTTGTGCGCAGACTGATAGGTCTGTAAGTAATTTTCATCATTAACGGATCGTTCCAAAATAGCTGCATCTTCAGGTACTTCCTCTAAAAAGGTTCGGGCTAAAGCTTGTACAAAATCTTCGTCATTATCCGCTAACTCTCGTACTCTATGAAGTTTGTAGTGTTGTTCCATGTATTATTTTACTGTTATTGAAAACATTTTTGTGTTTTCTATTAATCCTTTTAGTCTATCGTTAGCAAAAACCTTACCAACTCCTGCAGGAGTTCCTGTAAAGATAATATCTCCTATCTTTAAAGTAAAATATTTTGAGACATATTCTATAATTTCATCAATCTTCCACAACATCATACTAGTATTTCCTTCTTGCACAATTTTATCATTCTTTAGTAAAGAGAAGGACAAATTATTGACATCCTTGAACTGACTTTTGGGGAGCCAATTACCAATAACTGCAGAGCCATCAAAGGCTTTGCACTTTTCCCATGGCAATCCTTTATCTTTTAGTTGATTCTGAAGATCACGAGCTGTGAAATCAATACCTAGACCAATTTCCTCATAATATTTATGTGCAAATTTTTTATCAATATACTTACCTACTTTACTGATTTTTACAAGAACT
>CAYTSL010000130.1:0-5793 GCA_964440415.1 uncultured Flavobacteriaceae bacterium | reverse complement strand
TGACTGCTTTAATTGCATCCCAATTAAATGTAAACTATGAGGTGGTCCAGTGGTAATGATGGTTTCAATATTATTTTCCTTGATGTATTGAGACAAAAAAGCTATAGATGGTTTTACCCAATTAATTCTGGCATCAGGAATAAAGCAATTGCCTCTGATATAAAGTAGCAGTTTCTCAATGGCTGACTGACTTTTAGGACGATGAATGATACCTTTACTAATCCGATTAGATTCTTTTTTTGAGAGTAAGCCAGCAAGTTTGTATGGTTCTTTAATGGGTTGCTTTAAAATAGTAAGGTTTTCCGGAACTTCAGAATGTAAACTCTCGTCTATAATTGGATAACTTGGATTTTCAGGAATGTAAACAATAGGTTCTATATTGAATTCAGGAAGATACTTAACAAACTTCAACCAACGCTGCACTCCAGGCCCTCCTGCTGGTGGCCAATAATATGTTATGATGAGTGCCTTTTTTTTCATCCACCCTTTGCCTTCTTTCTAAATTCAAAGAACAACCCTCCTAGAATCAATAATCCGACTAAAACAGAACTCATCAACGATAGGTTGCTTCCCCGTTGCACCACTTGTGGTTCAAACTTAAATTCGATCTTATGGTTTCCTGCTGGAATTGGCAATCCGCGTAACAAATAATTGACTCTAAAATGATCAACTTCCTCTCCATCTATAATCGCCTGCCAACCATTTGCATAATAATTTTCTGAAAAGACTGCAAATCCTTCATTAGAGTTATTAGAGTCGTATTCTAAATAATTTGGCTTAAAGGATTTTAATTGAATAGTTGCTGATGAATCAACAACAAAAGTATTCCCTAAATTAATTTTCCGGGTAATATCTTTAGAAAATACCGCTTCAGTTTTTGTATCTAAACTATCTAAAGCAAACATTTCCTCATCAGCAGAATTAACAGCCTTTAAATTATTAATAAACCAAGCGTTACCATTAACATCTGGATTTTGATTCGCAATGGCTTCACCTTCTTGATTCGCTTGAATGAAATACTTTACATTCAACATATTCAAGACCTGCAGATTATTTTTTTCAACCTGATAACTCATAATATCCTGAACGCGTTTAGGCTTTGCAGCATGGTAGCCTCCTAAAGCGTTATGAAAATAAGAAGCTCTGCCACTATTAAATGGATTCACACTAAGATCTAAAACCTTAAAATGTGATTTGTCTTTTTGAATATCTACATCGGCTTGTGTAGCCTGAAACGGATTGTTTATTTGTCTTTTACTAACAAAGTCATCATTATTAACATATCGTCTGTCCACACCAACCAAGTCAAAAAGAATTAGAACAGCAAACCCTATTACAACCAATTTCTCTGATAATTTATCCTTTAGATAGAACCAGATAAGTCCAGCAGACAATAGTACTAATATCAAGGTTCTAAGTGTATCGTTTGTAAACAATGTCACGCGATCTTGTTTTAAAGCTTCCACGAATTGTGGACCGTACATTTGTGAATAGGTAGCATCATTCAATCCGGTAAAATCAAACAATGTATTCTTAAATAGTAAAAATATGAGTGCCAATCCAGCCGTTACAATAACGGACAGTTTTAGTGCTCTTTTCTTACTCTCCTCTCGCTCGAATGAATTAAACAACCTTACCAAACCAAATATTGCGAAAATAGGAATACACAGTTCTAAAATTACCTGTATGGAGCTGACCGCTCTGAATTTGTTGTACAACGGCACATTATTGATAAAGAAATCGGTTAAGAAACCAAAGTTTTTTCCATAAGATAAAAGCAAGGACAGAACTACACCACCACCAATCCACCACCGTAATCTACCTCTAACAAGAAAGCACGCTAGAACAAATAAGAATACAACAACAGCACCCACATAGGCTGGTGCTTCAACATAGGGTTGCTTTCCCCAATACATTGGAGCTCTCTCTACTTGTTGCGCTGCTTGAACAGGAGTAGCACCAAGGTCCCTGAAAAATTTATAAGTTTCAGAATCTGTTCCAATATTTTCGGCATTGCCACCTCCCATGAATCGTGGTATGAATAAATTGAATGTTTCTAAAATACCGTAGCTATATTCGGTTATATATTCCTTGTCAAGACCTTTTGTTATTTCTTTAGTAGAGCCATCTGGATTTATAGTCAATTCTGATTGTCCTCGTGTACTTTCTATTACATATTCTTGAGTGGCCAATATATTAGTTGCATTTAATCCTATAGATAATACAACAGCTATGATTAATATTCCAATTGATTTAAAGAAATGAGGAATTTCAGTTTTTTTATAGGCGTCAAAGGCATAAGCTATTCCAAGAACTAAAACCAAAAGCAATAGGTAATAGGTCATTTGATAGTGATTAGCACAAATCTCCAGACCCATTGCAATTGTTGTCAACAAAAACCCTAAAATATATTTTTTTCTAAAGGTTAGTACAATGCCACTTAAAACCAACGGCATATACGCAATAGCGTGTGCTTTAGCGTTATGACCAACTCCAAGAATAATTATGAAATACGTAGAGAAACCAAATGCCAAAGCTCCCAAGGCAGCTAATTTATAGTCAACTTTTAAAGAAAGAAGTAAAATGAAAAAAGAGATGAAATATAAAAAAACATAATCGGCTGGTCTGGGTAAAAATCGCAAAGCGAGATCTAGCTTTTTTATATAGTTGTGAGGGTATTTTGCACCTAACTGATAGGTTGGCATTCCTCCAAACGCAGCATTGGTCCAATAGGTCTCTTCACCAGTCTGTTTGTTAAAATCAGATTGCTGTTTGGACATGCCTTTATAATGCTTAATATCATTTTGAAAAATCTGTTTCCCCCCTAAAACAGGACTGAAATAAGCCAAAGAGACTATAGCAAATCCTGCTACAATCAAAAGGTAGGAAAGTAAACTTTTAAAGGATATTTTCATTAATATGACAAGTAATTATTACAGAAAATTAATCAATTTCTTCGTAATCAACATAGTCCCCAGCATCTTTATTAGATTCTTTGGTCTTTGGCATTTTATCAATAGATATTTCGCCTTCTTTTTTGGGTGGTTCTTTAGTTTGAAAACCACCGAATTGTTGACCGAATTTCTTTTCTGCCTTCTTTGAAACATATTTAAATAAGACAGGAGCAAATAATCTTGATAAAATCTTAACTCCAAAATATACTAAGAGTATAATTAAAATCGTTCTAACAAAACCAGTCACCGATGCGTACTGTAACATAAATAATTAATTTTCTCAAAAATACAATTCTTAATTTTTAAATTCTGACATTAAGTCTTAAAAAAATAATAAAATCTCTATATTTGAATTTAAAGTTACCCTTTATGAAAGCAATAAATTTTTGCACATTAATTCTAATATTCTTTATATCACATAGTACTTTTAGTCAATATACTGACCTCATTAATTCCAATAGACCAGGTGTTTCCAAAAGCGCTTTTTCTGTAGGCACCAATGTATTGCAGTTTGAAGCTGGACCTTACATTCTAAAAGAAGAGCATACACCTTTGCAAAACGAGGTATCTGGTTTTGGTGCTGACTTTGCGGTTAGATATGGTCTGTTTTTTGAGCAATTAGAAATAAATATTCAAGGCACATACCAAAATGACACGTTTACAGATAACCGTTCAGTTATTTCAACAGAAAACAAGCGAAGCAATTTTAAAAGTTTCACGATTGGTGCTCAATATCTTGTCTATGATCCCTATAAGAATGATGATGGTAAACCCAATCTTTATAGCTGGAAGGCAAACAGAGGGTTTAAAATAAAATCATTAATTCCAGCGGTAGCAGTATATGGAGGAGCTAATTTGGATACAAAAGATAATCCATATTTAGGACCAGAAGTAGAAGGATTTAGCCCTAAAGTATTGCTCGCTACTCAAAATAATTTTTCAGGTGGATGGGTGTACGTCATGAATTTTATCTATAACCGATTTACGACAGATTATCCTGAATTTCAATATATCTTGACACTAACGAAATCTATTAATGAAAAATGGGTTGTGTTTGCGGAGGCACAAGGTATCGATAATGACATTTATGCAGACAATCTATTTAGATTTGGAGGCGCCTATTTATTGAGTGAGAATTTTCAATTGGATACTGCTCTTACCTTCAATACAAAGGATACACCATCAGTATTCAGCGTTAATTTTGGTGGCTCTTATAGATTTGATTTTCATAGAGATAAAGAAATTTCAAACTAAACTTAATTGTCTTAATGATCTCAATTAAAGAAATCCATTCGAAGCAAGACTTAAAAAAGTTTGTAGAATTTCCTTTCAAGATATACAAGAATTCGAAATATTGGGTTCCTCCAATAATTAACCAAGAAATAAAAACATTTGACAAAAACAAAAATCCGGTGTTCAAGGACACAGAAGCCAGATATTTTCTTGCCTTCAAAGAAAATGAGATCGTAGGTCGTGTGGTGGCTATTATTAACTGGTTAGAAGTAAAAAATCAAAACCAAAAGAAAATGAGATTTGGCTGGTTTGATTTTATTGACGATCTAGAGGTTTCTAAAATTTTATTGGATAAAGTTGCTGAAATAGGTAAAGATAATGACTTGGAATACTGCGAAGGTCCTGTAGGTTTTTCTAATCTTGACAAAGTTGGTGTAATGACTGAAGGATTTGAAGATGTCAGTAATATGATCACATGGTACAATCATCCCTATTATGTCAAACACTATGAAATTCACGGATTTAAGATTGAAAAATCCTATTCTGAAAGCAGGTTTCCATTTGCTAATGTTAAACAAGAGGCATTCTATAAGGCTCAAGAGCTAATTAAAAGGCGTTATAAACTAAAAGCATTAAAGTTTCATAAAACTAAAGAAGTTATGCCTTATGTAGATAAGATGTTTGATTTATTCAATAAATCCTATTCTTCGCTTTCTTCATTTGTTGAAATTACAGATATCCAAAAAGACTATTTTAAAAAGAAATTCATAAGTTTTGTGAATCCTGAATATATAAAATTTGTAGTTGATGAAAAGGATGAATTAGTCGCTTTTGCTATTGTTTTACCTCGATTTGCCGAGGCTCTGCAAGAAATTAAAGGTAAACTATTTCCCTTTGGCTTCCTCAAGATATTAAAAGCTAAAAAACACAGCAAAGACGTGGTATTTTACTTAATTGGTGTAGATCCTGAATATCAAAATAAAGGCGTTCATGCGGTAATTTTTAACGAGTATTACAATATTTTTACGGAAAAAGGAATTATAAATTGTTATAGAACACCCGAGTTAGAAGATAATGAAGCTATTCATAAAATTTGGAAACATTTTGATCCGGTTGTTGTAATGCGCAGAAAAACCTATAGAAAGAAGATATAAAAAAAGCCACTTTTTAGTGGCTTTGCTTTTTCATTAAAACTTATTTATCACCCATTGCTGCCATGACTGCAGCAGATAAACGCTTGTATGTACCGTTATTAAGTCTGTCTCTAATGGCGTCAAAAGCATTTAGAGTTGCTGTAATATCCTCTAAAGTGTGTGTAGCTGTTGGTATTAATCGCAGCAGAATTAATCCTTTAGGAATAACCGGATAAACAACTATTGAACAGAAAATACCATAATTTTCTCTTAAGTCTTTAACCAAAGCCATAGCTTCTGGAATACTACCTTCTAGATATACAGGTGTTACACAACTCTGTGTTGTTCCTATATCGAACCCGCGCTTTTTTAAACCAGATTGCAAAGCATTGACGTTCTCCCAAAGTTTTTCTTTTAACTCTGGCATAGTCCTTAACATATCCAATCGTTTTAAAGCACCCACAACCAGTTGC
>CAYTSL010000129.1:0-5796 GCA_964440415.1 uncultured Flavobacteriaceae bacterium | reverse complement strand
GAATAGAGTTACTATAAAATCCTAATTTGCTTACCTGTTCACTTATATTCTTGACATATTCCGGATGCGAATGACCAATAGATATCACAGCATGACCTCCATAAAGATCCAGATATTTCGTCCCATTTTCATCAAAAACGTAAACATCTTTAGCCTTTACAGGTGTGATATCAAACAAAGGATATACATCAAATAGGTTCATAATTGATCCGTTTTAATACTATTTATTTTATTGAAGGATGATACCATTCCTTGTATTAAAGATGAACTCAATCCTTTATGTTCCATTTCATTTAAACCTTCAATGGTACATCCTTTTGGAGTAGTAACTTTATCAATTTCCTGCTCTGGATGATTGCCAGTTGTAATCAATAAACTGGCAGCACCTTCACACGTATGCATTGCTAAATCCTGCGCTTCTTTAGCATCAAAACCTAGTTGAATGGCTGCTTGTGTTGTTGCCCTGATGAGTCGCATCCAAAATGCAATTCCACTTGCACAAACAACCGTTGCAGCTTGCATCTGATTCTCTGGAATAGCAATGGTAGTACCTAAACGGTTAAAAATTGCTTCGGCTAACTTAATTCGATTTTCTCCATTCCCATTACCACATAAACATGTCATGGATTTCCCAACAGCAATGGCTGTATTTGGCATTGCTCTGATAAGAAATTTATCTTGTCCTACAATGCCTTCCATTTTTGCAATTACAAATCCTGTTATGGTTGAAATTAGCACATGATTCTCGTGAAGCAATGGTTTTATATCTATAAGGATTTTCTCGAAATGTGCTGGTTGCACTGCAAAAATCAAAATGTCTGAATTCTTTACTGCTTCAGCATTATCTGTTGTTATAACAACATTTTTATAACCTTCAAACTCTTTAATATCATCTAAATTTCGTTTTGTTAAATAAAGTGATGTTATGGCATTGGTTGTTATCAATCCTTTTGCTATTGAGCATCCTAAATTTCCTGTTCCTATGATTGCTATTTTCATATTGTTAATTTTAAAAAAAGTTGGCTTTAAGTTGTAATCCTTGTTTTTCATCAAAATCGAACATTAAATTCATATTTTGAACGGCTTGTCCCGATGCACCTTTTACAAGGTTGTCAATTACACTTGTAATTAATAGTTTATTATCATGTTTATGTAAGTGCAGTAAACACTTATTAGTATTTACCACTTGTTTTAAATGTATGTCTTCATCTGACACAAAAGTGAAAGCCGCATCTTTATAAAAGTCATTATAAAGTGTTTTTGCATCATCCAGACTTCCATCAAACTTTGTATAAACCGTTGCAAAAATGCCTCTTGAAAAATTTCCTCTGTTTGGCATAAAGTTTATTTCAGAATTAAAATCACTTTGTAACTGCTTAACCGTTTGATTGACCTCGCCTAAATGTTGATGAGTAAATGGTTTATAGTAAGAGAAGTTATTATCCCTCCATGTAAAATGAGTGGTTTTAGATAATGATGTGCCTGCGCCTGTCGCTCCAGTCACTGCATTTATGTGTATATGATCAGTTAACAATCCACTAGCTGCCAATGGCAAAATAGCCAGCTGCAAGGCAGTGGCAAAACACCCTGGATTGGCAATATGTTTGGCAGATCTTATTTTTTCCTTTTGTAATTCAGGGAGTCCGTAAACAAATGTATTTCCATGTAACATCTCATGCTTTTGCAATCTGAAATCATTGCTTAAATCAATGATTTTAGTCTTGTATGGAAATTCATTCTTTTCTAAAAATGCCTTTGAGTTTCCATGACCTAAACACAAAAACACTAAATCCACTTCATAATTAATAGAATCAGTAAACACTAAATCTGTTGAACCAACTAAATCCTGATGAATTGCAGTTATTTTATTTCCAGCATTAGACGTACTGTATACAAAATTTATATTGACATTGGAATGATTGATCAACAATCTGATCAATTCTCCTGCTGTGTATCCTGCTCCTCCAATTATTCCTACTTGTAGCATAATTAATTATTTACCTGTTGATATATTTTGTTCTGATTCCCAAGGATTTTAATAAAGCCTTTGGCTTCCTCTGCTGTCCAACCTTTATTCATTTCACCATAACTGCCAAACTTTGCATTCATTAGGTCGTGATCTGAAATAATTCCATCCAAACTAAAATGATACGGTTTCAATGTTACAATAACATCTCCAGAGACCTTTTCCTGGCTACTTTGTAAAAAGGCTTCCATGTCTCTCATTACGGGATCTAAATATTGTCCTTCATGTAAATGCATCCCGTAGAAACTTGCTAAATATTCTTTATGTTGTAATTGCCATTTGGTAAGGGTATGTTTTTCTAACAAATGATGTGCTTTTATTGTGATTAACGCTGCAGCTGCTTCAAAACCAACTCTTCCTTTAATACCAACGATGGTATCGCCTACATGAATATCTCTACCAATTGCATAAACAGAAGCCAGATTATTCAGCACTTCAATATTTACTTCAGGATCATTTTCAATTCCGTTTACAGCAATGAGTTCACCTTTTAAAAATGTAAGTGTCACTTTTTCTTCTTCGGCATGTTTTAATTGCGATGGGTATGCCTCACTTGGCAAGGGTTTTTCTGAAGTCAAAGTTTCCTGTCCTCCAACGCTTGTTCCCCAAAGTCCTTTGTTAACCGAATATTTTGCTTTATCCCAAGACATATCGATTCCGTTACTTTTTAAATAATCAATCTCTTCTTGTCTTGATAATTTCTCATCTCTGATTGGAGTTATTATTTTAATATTTGGAGCTAAAGTTTGGAATATCATATCGAATCTCACTTGGTCATTGCCTGCTCCTGTACTTCCATGTGCGATAAATTCAGCATCAATGCTTTTTGCATATTCAACAATTTCAATGGCTTGAATAATTCTTTCCGCACTTACAGATAATGGATACGTATTATTTTTTAATACATTTCCAAATACTAAATATTTCACTACTTTTTGATAAAAAGTGGCTATAGCATCAATATTTTTATAGGTTGATACACCCATTTTATACGCATTCGCTTCAATTGTATCAATTTCCTGTTGTGTAAATCCTCCTGTATTAACACTTACAGCATGAACATCATATCCCTCTTTTGATAAACTTACTGCACAATAGGATGTGTCTAAACCTCCACTGTAAGCTATGACTAATTTTTTTGAATGACTCATTTTTTATCTTTTTTTAAAAACATTGACTGTTTTATTTTTTTTAATCTCGTCCAAACTTTTTTATCGTAATTATGTTCATGTGATTTAGGTTTCTCTTTTTCCAAAGGATCATAAAGCATTCCTGTACACAAGCACATTTTTTGTTCTGTTCTTTGTAAAACATCATAATTTTTACAGGTTTGACAACCTTTCCAAAAGGATTGATCATCTGTCAGTTCTGAAAATGTTACCGGTTTATATCCCAATTCGTTATTCATTTTCATAACAGCCAAACCAGTTGTTATGCTAAATACTTTAGCATTTGGGAATTTAGTCCTGGATTGTTCAAAAACTACTTTCTTGATTTTTTTAGCCAAACCTTTTCCTCTATAATCCGGATGAACAATTAGTCCTGAATTGGCAACAAATTTTCCATGTCCCCAAGATTCTATATAGCAAAAACCTGCAAAGGTTTCTCCATCTAATGCAATAACTGAATTCCCTTTTTCCATTTTATTAATTATATATTCAGGAGTTCGTTTAGCTATCCCAGTACCTCTTACCTGTGCTGCCTCTGAAATTGTTTCGCAAATAATGTTTGCGTAAATACTATGTGATTTATCTGCAATAATGATATCCATTATCTTGATCTTTTAATTATTATTTAAATAGTGTTGACTGAAAACAGAACCGGACTCACCTAAAGTTCTAGAAAATTGAAGTACACCCTTAAGGGCGACGTGGAAACAAAAGACGTAAAGAAATCCTGTTATTGTTGATAATAACTAAATTTTGAAAGGCTGATTTTAAACTTGAAATGTACATGATGAATTAATAAAATTACGTAAAAGGTTATGGTGCTATATATTAGAATTAGCGACGGCGATTGCGCTGAGGCAATCTGGGTGAAAACGTACGTATTTTATTTTTTTGAGAATTCATAAGTGTAAATCTAAAAATTAATTTGAATTATCAATTAAATGTGATCAACTTTTTTAAAAGAATTACGAAAATCAATAAAATGATAAGTCTTTATTGTAAATAATTCATTGTTAATTGGTTTAACCTAATCCTGATATTATAAAATATAATCCGTACTGATAAAATTAGATGACTTTTTATCTAATAATTCGTTTAAAATTGCATTGTTATAGTCGTTATCTTTTGATGCTACAAAAGTTCTGATTGAAAACGAACGCAAGGCATCATGCACACTTAAGGTACTGAAAGCAGAATCTTTTCTACCTGTAAATGGATACACATCTGGTCCACGTTGACAAGAGCTATTTAAATTCACTCTACAAACTAAATTAACCAATGTATCAATAAGTGGAGATAAGGTTTTGATGTCCTTACCAAACACACTTACTTGTTGCCCATAATTTGATTCTGCCATATCATCTAAAGGTTGCTCAATATCATTGAATGGTACAATTGGAATTACAGGCCCAAACTGCTCTTCTTCATACACTCTCATCTCTTTAGAAACCGGATACAACACTGCCGGAAAAATGTAATTATCAGTTGTTTCTCCTCCTTTGGCATTTAAAACTTTTGCACCTTTTTTAGTAGCATCATCAATTAACTCCTGAATATATTCTGGCTTATTTGGTTCTGGCAAAGGTGTCAATTTTGCTCCATCATCCCATGGGTTTCCGAATTTAAGGGCATCTACTTTAGCAGAAAAACGTTTATTGAATTCATCAACTATACCTTCATGAACATACAAAATCTTTAAAGCTGTACAACGCTGACCATTGAAAGACAATGTTCCTGCAAGACATTCATTTATAGTTAAATCTAAATCCGCGTCTGCCAAAACTATTGCTGGATTTTTAGCTTCCAAACCAAGTACTAAACGTAATCTATTTTTCTTTGGATGACTCTCCTGAAGTGCATTAGCCGATTTACTGTTACCAATTAATGCTAATACATCTATTTTGCCAGATTTCATAATTGGAGTTGCTAAAGTCCGACCTCTACCATATACAATATTAACAACACCTTTTGGAAAACTACTTTGAAAAGCTTCCAGAAGTGGAGATAATAATAAAATTCCAATTTTTGCCGGTTTAAATATGGTTGTATTACCCATTATTAGCGCCGGAATTAACAACGCGAAGGTTTCATTTAAAGGATAGTTGTAAGGACCTAAACATAATACAACTCCTAAAGGACCTCTGCGAATATGCGCGTGAACTCCACTTTGCTTATGAAATTTTGCAGAATTTCTATCTAACTGCTTATAATCTTCAATGGTATCGTAAATATAGTCCACTGTTCTGTCGAATTCTTTTTGAGAATCTGAAAGATTTTTACCAATTTCCCACATTAAATATTTAACAACCTCATCACGCTTGGTCTTCATTTGTTCTACAAATTTCTCCATGCAAGCAATTCTGTCAATCACCTTCATGGTAGGCCATAATCCTTGACCTTTTCCATAGGCCAAACAAGCAGAATCCAAAGCTTCTAACGCTTCTTTTTCTCCTAAATCCGGAACTGTTCCCAACAATGTAGGTTTATAATCTTTTGTCGACGAAATAGTTGAAAATACATCAGCAGTATTTCCAGTCCACTTTTTTAATTCTCCTGATACTAAATATGTATCTTGATTTATTAATGACGTTATTTTATACT
>CAYTSL010000128.1:0-5828 GCA_964440415.1 uncultured Flavobacteriaceae bacterium | reverse complement strand
TTAGATCAAATTTTTGGAAAAATAAGGCGTAGTGGTTCAGGAAACCATAAAAGTAAAAAGGCTGGAATTGGTGATGAGCATACAGGAGATTTTAGAAGCTATCAATTTGGTGATTCTTTGGATAAAGTATCTATGACCGAAAGCTTAAAAAATGCCCAAATTAATAATGGAATAGGCAATTTTGAGATAAATGAATCTGATCTAGTGGTTGAGGAAACTGCCCATAAAGCTCAAATGAGTACTGTTTTGATGATTGACATTAGTCACAGTATGATCCTTTATGGGGAAGATAGAATTACACCGGCAAAAAAAGTAGCCATGGCTTTAGCCGAATTAATTACTACAAGATATCCAAAGGACACGTTAGATATTTTGGTCTTTGGTAACGATGCTTGGAGAATTGAAATTAAGGACCTTCCTTATTTAAAAGTAGGGCCTTATCATACAAATACCGTGGCAGGTTTGCAATTAGCCATGGACTTATTGAGGAGAAAAAGGAATACGAATAAACAGATTTTCATGATAACAGATGGAAAACCAAGTTGTCTGCGTTTGCCTGATGGCGAGTACTATAAAAACAGTAATGGTTTGGATCCATACATTATTAATAAATGTTATGCCATGGCTCAGCAAGCAAGGAGGCTTCATATTCCAATAACTACATTTATGATAACTGATGATAGTTATTTAATGCGGTTTGTGAGGGAGTTTACCCAAGCGAATAGAGGAAAGGCATTTTATACAGGATTGTCTGGTCTTGGTGAAATGATCTTTGAAGATTACGAGAACAATAGAAAAAAAAGAATTAAGGGTTAAATAAATTATGAAAGAGATAAATACTTTAGGTGAATTAAAGAAAGCAGGTTTTAAAAGTAAATCCATAAAAGACGAGCTTAGGGATAACCTAATCAACAATATAAAGAACAAAAAAACCACGTTTCAGGGCGTACACGGATTTGAAAATTCCGTTATTCCAGAATTAGAAAGAGCCATTTTATCGAGGCACAATATCAACCTTCTTGGGCTTCGCGGACAAGCAAAAACAAGATTAGCACGGTTGATGATCAATTTGTTGGATGAATATATTCCATACGTTGAAGGTTCAGAAATAAATGATGATCCGTTCAATCCTATTTCAAGATTTGCAAAGGAAAAAATAAAGGAATTGGGTGATAGTACTCCAATTGCATGGCTACATAAAGAGGAACGCTTTGCCGAAAAGCTGGCAACTCCCGATGTTACGGTGGCGGATATAATTGGTGATGTAGATCCTATAAAAGCGGCAAATTTAAAATTGAGTTATGCCGATGATCGTGTTATTCATTACGGTATGATTCCAAGAGCCAATCGAAGTATTTTTGTAATTAACGAATTGCCTGATTTGCAATCAAGGATCCAGGTTTCTTTGTTCAATATTCTTCAAGAAGGTGACATCCAGATTCGAGGATTTAAATTAAGACTCCCACTTGACATTCAATTTGTGTTTACAGCAAATCCAGAAGATTATACTAACAGAGGAAGTATTGTGACCCCTTTAAAAGATAGAATTGGATCCCAGATATTAACGCATTACCCAGAAACAATAGATATTGCTAAAACAATTACGAATCAAGAGGCTAAATTGGATGTAAGACAGTCTGAATCTATTTTAGTTCCAGAATTGGCTAAAGATTTGTTGGAGCAAATCAGCTTTGAGGCGAGAAAAAGTGAATATATTGATGAAAAGAGTGGTGTAAGTGCCAGATTAAGTATTACGGCATATGAAAACCTGTTGAGTACAGCTGAAAGACGAGCACTTAAATCTGGAGACCCAAAAACAACAGTTCGTTTAAGTGATTTTGTAGGTGTCATTCCTGCAATTACCGGAAAGGTTGAGTTGGTTTATGAAGGTGAACAAGAAGGTGCTGATTTTGTTGCACAAGGATTAATTGAAAAAGCGATAGAAAGCTTATTCCCCAATTATTTCCCGAAGATTGAGAAATTGGAAAAGGAGGATAGAAAAGGACCTTATGACGATTTGATTTATTGGTTTTTTGAAGGCAATGGTTTTGAGCTTCTTGATGATTTGAACGACTCTGAATATCAAAAAATATTAGATTCTGTATCCCCTTTAGATTCATTGATAAAACAGTACCAGCCAGATGCAAGCGATACTGATATTTATTTTCTAAAAGAATTCATTCTTTGGGGTCTTGTTCAATTTAAAAAATTGAGTAAATACAGATTTACGGAAGGTGTTCAATTTAAAGACCCATATGGTAGTTTTATTAAAGGGCTGTAATGGATTAAAAACCTCTGTTCTTAATATTATTAATGCAATATTCGATAATTTCTGCTATGCGTTTTTGTCGTGTTTCATCTCGCTTGGCATTTTTTAACCAAGATAGATAACTTTTTCTGTAGCCGGGTGCAAAGCTAAGGTAGTTTTCATAAGCTACTTTATTTTTATCGAAAGCATTTTGCAGATCATTTGGAATTATTCCTTTTTCAACATCATCCATATAAGTCCACATACCGCTATCCTTTGCTATTTGTATTATTTTATAACCAGGTTCTTGCATTAAATTAGTGGCAATTAATTCCTTGATGTATTTTTTATTTAATGCGCTCCAAACTCCTTTAGGATTTCGCGGACAGAAATACTGCCTACGTTTACCATTACCTAAACTTTTTACTGTTGAATCTATCCATCCAAAGCATAAAGCAACTTTTACAGCCTCTTCCCAACGCATTGTTGGGATTTGCATTTCAAGTTTATAAAAAATAAGATGTACACCTTTATATGACTGATGGTTTTGGAGTAACCAATCGTACCATTCTACATCTCTTTCAAAATATAGCTCAGGAATTTCCATTTACATTTTTTTTGTTTCAACGTAGAAATCGGGATCCACAAATATTGAACTACTTTTTATGGGCATAGTTTGCCACTGTGCCTTCGGGAAAATCCATTGATTCTTGTTGTCGATATTTACTCGTAAAGGCATATCAAAGTTATCTACAATTTGAGTCCAATGGTATTTAAGTTCTTTATTTTTAATAGTATATTCTAAAGTGGGAATACGTATATCTCTTAAATATTGATTAAAGAATTCCGTTAAGTCGATTTTTGTTTGTTTACTTAGATAATCTTCTATTTGTTTTGTTGTAACAGTTTGATGGTAAAATGTTTTATTCATTCCTCTTAAAACCTGCCGCCATTTTTCATCATCTTCAATAAGCTGTCTTAATGTATGTAACATATTAGCTCCTTTGGAGTACATGTCTACAGAACCTTCATTATTAACATTGTAAGATCCAATAATTGGTCTTTCATTTTGAATGTTTCGACGAGTACCAATGACGTATTCAGATGAAACTTCCTTACCATAATAATAGTCTAAAAATAAATTTTCAGAATATGCTGTAAATCCTTCATGAATCCACATATCAGCAACATCCTTATAAGTAATATTGTTTGCAAACCACTCGTGACCTGATTCATGGATGATCAAGAAATCGAACTTTAGTCCCCAACCAGTACCAGAAACATCTCTTCCTAAATATCCTTTTTTATATTGATTGCCATAGGTTACAGAACTCTGATGTTCCATACCTAAATAAGGCACTTCAACTAATTTAAATCCATCTTCATAAAAAGGATAAGGACCAAACCAATGCTCAAAAGCCTTCATCATTTTAGGTGCATCTTTAAAATGTACTTTGGCTTTTTCTAAATTATATCGAAGAACATAATAATCCATATCTAATGGACCGTTTTCACCTTGAAAGACTTCAGAAAAATGAACATAATCACCTATATTAACGTTGACTCCATAATTATTGATCGGATTATTGACAAACCAATGTGATGTAACAGTATTGTCAGAATGTTCTTCAAGTTTTCTGAGTCTTCCGTTCGATACATTGGTAAGACCTTTAGGAATATTAACGCTTATCAACATGCTATCCACTTCATCGTACATATGATCTTTGTTTGGCCACCAAACACTGGCACCTAAACCCTGACAGGACGTCGCCACAAAGTGATTGCCATTTTTATCCTTATCCCAAGAAAATCCACCATCCCAAGGTGCTCTAACTGCCTCTTTTGGATGTCCTTCATAGAATATTTCAATACTATTTATTTCACCAATTTTTTGATCTTTCTTTAAGTCTATAAAATGAGCATTGCCTTCTTTTCTAACGTGTAATTCTTCGTCTTCTTGAATTACTTTTTTAATGTGCAAAGGAGCTTGTAGATCGATCTGCATAATCGAATGATCTTTTAATACTTTGTAATGAATGGAATTTTTACCAGATATGAACTTTTTATCAGGATCTACTGCAATGTCTAAATGATAATAGGTTAAGTCCCACCATTCACGTTCAGGTGTTACCGTACCTCTTAATGTATCTTGTTTGGTGAAATTGTGTTCTTGTGGTACTAACACTTGTCCTGAAACATTGAAAAAAGACAAACAAAATAGTATAACAGGTATAAAAATAAAATTTCTAATACGATTTATAGAACTCATTAATTTGTAATAATATTATTTGGGAAAACCACTTCACTTTCAAATCCGTTTTGACCTACTGAAGCCACGCCAAAATAGTAATTATCAATTACAATGCCATCCAAGGTAAATTCAGAAACATCGCCAACAAATCTGCTGTTATCCCAAGTTGGAGATGTGGTGTCTCGCCAATAAATTTTATAACCTGTTGCTCCATCGACTTGATCCCATTTTAATTTGGCTGATGGTTCTACAATGCCACCTATAGCAACATTGTTCGGAGCAGGAGGAGCCCAAGCTAAACTTGCCAAATTAATGGCATTCACAGCTGTTAGTTTCTTTGCGTAATCGAAATTTACATGTTCAATGACATCACCATATGCAATACCATTTTCTTTACGTATATCTTGATGTTGTTGGGTGTAATTCTCATGAGCTTCCATTATTCTTATTCCAGCATATCCTAAATCATTAAATGGGCGATGGTGGCCACCTCGACCAAAACGATCGAGCCTGTAAACCAACATAGGATTCATTTCAGGCATGTAGTTTTTTGTTGTTTTATACACATATCTTGCCAGCTGTCGTGAAATTCCGTCGACTTCACCACCATAAAAACGACGCAATCGTCTTTCTCTTTCGGTTTCTGTTGGTGGTACTGGTTCCGAAAAAATTCTAAATGTTCTATTATCTATTACACCATCAACGCCATTAATATTACCTATCATATCATTATTTAAAACACCAATGATATCCCATCCTTTATCTTTGGCAAATTTTGCTAATCCTGCTCCACCAAAAAGGCCTTGTTCTTCACCCGAAAGGCCAGTATAAATAATACTATTTTCAAATTTGTATTTACTTAATACTCTAGCAGATTCAATAGTTCCAGCCATTCCTGAAGCGTTGTCATTTGCTCCTGGTGCATCTGAAGTAAAATCCATAGTATTGCCGCCTCGTGAGTCAATATCACCACTCATAATGATATATCTGTTAGGATATTTTGTCCCTTTTTGAATAGCAACCACATTTACTACCCAAGCGTCATGAGGCACACGACGATTCCCTTCTTTAGATACCAAATCTTTTTGAAAAAAAACTTCAAGACAATCGTTGCAATTTTTAGAGATGGATTCAAATTCAGATTTTATCCATCGTCTTGCAGCACCAATTCCTCTTGTGTTAGAAATAGTATCACTAAATGTATTTCGTGTTCCAAAATTTACTAAAGTTTGTACATCTTTTTCAAGTCGTTCTGCAGATACAGCATCAATAATATCGTATAACTTTTGATTAGTTTGAGCACTTAAAAATGTAATAGAAAATAAGAGT
>CAYTSL010000127.1:0-5857 GCA_964440415.1 uncultured Flavobacteriaceae bacterium | reverse complement strand
TCATCCCCCAGTAACTGCTGAACGCCTTCTGATACAGGACGAATCCTGTCGCGGGTGATCCTTTGAACTGCGTCAGAAACTTATCAAACTCATTGACCGCTGCCTCGGTCTCGCCCTTCTTCAACAACGAAAGGGCTTTATCATATTGGCTGCGTTGAAAGACCGTCATTTGCCGAAGCAGTTCGGGCGATAGGTTGCGCAGCCGGGAACCCAGGAGGTGGCTCCCTCGCGAAGGCTCAGCCGCTTCTGCCGTCGGGACCCAGCCACCGATCCATGCGCTGCACACAACGAGCGCCAACACCGCCCACAGCCTGGAGCGACGCACACCTCGCCCGCCGGCTGCACCGGAGTCGGTGCGTCGTTGGATATCCTTCGAAATCGTCTTTGTTCTATACTGCATGAATCGTTCCTTGCTTAGGCTAGTCTGCCATTTTCATACCGGACATCACTTCGTCCGTCAGCTTGCCTCGAGCGACCTTCGCCCAGTTGCTTTCGGGGTAATCCCAGGTGAGCTGCGTCCACCTGCGGTAGGCTTGGAGGAAATCGCCCGCCTGGTAGTAGCAATCGCCGGCCCAATACATCGACTTCGCTCGCAATTGCTTATCCTCGGTATAATCCGTGGTCAGTTGGGTGAATATCGTCGCCGCCATGGCGAAATCCGTATTCTTCATCTGACACTGAGCCGCTAGGAACAATGCCTTTGCCGCCAGCTTGTGCTCGGGGAAGTTCGCCTGGAACCTTACGAAGATATCGCCGGCCACTTGATACTCCTTGCGAACATAGTATTGCTGGGCCATTCGGACCGTCGCGTCGGCCACCAACGGAGACTTGGGGTAGCGATAGATCAGACGCACGTATTCTTCCGACGCCTGATCGTAGTTCTTCATTTTCTCGTAGCAAATCGCCAGCTTCAACTGACTCTTCGAGGCATAAGACGCCTTGGGCCAATGGATGATCACGCCCTTATACATTCCGATCGCTTCGATATACTGACCCAATTCCTGGGAAAGGTTCGCCAGCAGGTACTGCCCCTGCACGGCTTGGGCGGTATCGGGATAATCCCGAAGGGCCTCGGTGAGAACTCGCTTACCGCGGGCAATCGATTCCTTTGCGGCGATCTTTCGTCCGATTTTCCGTTGCTCTTTGGCAATCTCGAACAAGGCCTCTGCCATCAGGAACCGCGTCTTCACAGCCACCTGATCATCTTCGAACCGCTTCGTGAACGCCACCATCATCGCGTCTCCACCCATATGGATAGCGCCTTCAACCGTCAGCTCCTGGGCCTCGCTCGCCTCCGAACCGTCCAGAGGTAGCTTCACCCTGACGCCTTCTTCATCCAGGCCCCAGGACGAAAGCGGAGTCGTGTCGGTATAGGTCAATTTCAGCGCATCGCCGAGATCGACCTCGAGGGTGTCTTCCTTGGTCGCCTCAACGGCGAGATCGTCATCATCCTCCAGCCCGTCGTCGTCGCCCAGCGTGCTCTTGGTGTTCAACGTATCGGCGTCCTCCTTGATCACGATCGTTTCTTGCACTTTCTTTTCCTTCGCCTTTTGGATCTTCTCGGCAGGAAGCACCGGACGAATCGATCCGCGGAACAGACCGCTGTGCGGGTAGGTTTCCATCAAGGTCACCGATACCGTCTGTAGCGGGCCGGCCAGTTGCACCGTCACTTCATCTTGCCCCTCACTGATATCGGCATCGGTGTCGTTTACCTGCAGATACAGCTTCTGGCCGAGGTAAACCTTGTTCCGATCGACGCGATAGGTTCGATCCATCATCCGCAGGGACGCATCGGAACGAAGCTTGACCACGCCCCGGGCGATCACTTTCTTCTCTTCGTTCTCGTGGCTGCCGCCACCATCGTTCTCGCGAACGATAATCCGCAGCGTGTCCGCCCCGTTGACAATCACCGAGGCAAGGAAGGTAGAAGCCCAAATGCCCATTTCGTCCTTAAGCGACACGGATTCCTTACGCACCGCAAACTCACCCATTTGTTTGACAATAACATTGTCAAACGGAGCGTTATTGTTGGCCTTCTGGAGGCGGACGATTCCGCTAAATCTCCCCGTCTCCAAGGGCGACCCCTTTGTGTTCGCCTTCGTCACGGTCCGCGTCAGGTATCCCTTTCCAGATCCAGACGCCCCGGCGCTCAAGCGCAGGGGAACCGACACGACCCGGGCCTTTCGTTTGTCTCGTTTGGAGGCCGCGATTTCCGAGTCGCTCACCACATACGCGGTGTATCTGCTGGCTCCGTGGACAGCTCCCTTCGGGTAATCCACCGAGAACAGCAACACGCCCGACGAATCGATCATCACCGAGGAACCCTCTGAGGC
The DNA here is from genome assembly GCA_964440415.1 of uncultured Flavobacteriaceae bacterium. Taxonomy (GTDB): domain Bacteria; phylum Bacteroidota; class Bacteroidia; order Flavobacteriales; family Flavobacteriaceae; genus Site-B1. Next base: position 3,524 of record CAYTSL010000127.1, on the reverse strand, counting down.
AGAGACCGCCGCGAAACTGTCATAGGCGTCTCGATACACCACCGGATTCTCCAATCCCTGGCGTGCAAATCGCTTGGCCGCACTCAGCCCTGTCGGGCTCGTATCCGGAACCGGCTCGGACCTGGTCGGCGACACCACAATGGCAATCGAGTCGCTGGACGACACCTTGATCGTCCCTGTTCGTTCGATCGGAATGCCCGGCAAGGAATTCTCGCTATCCAGATATTCGACCGTGATCTCATCGTCAGGCTTCACCTTCAGGGTGTAGCCGGTGGCCTCGTCTCCGCCGGTGACATCAGCCAAGCGGAGCACCAGCGTAAATCGTCCACTGTGATTTGCCCCCTTGCCGTCCGCATCGCCTGCATTTCCGGACTCCTGCGCCGTGAGCTCCAGCTTCTCGCCACCGAGCGTGGTAATGAGCACCTTGATCGTATCGCGGGCGGGCGTCACATCGCGATCGTAGTCATTCACCATGACCACGATATTGTCGCCCTTCTTGACGCGAGCAGCGACGAGATGCTTCACTAGGAGGTTTCCTTGCCAGTCCGTGGTGATTTCCTCATACAACAGGTGCGCGGTCGCATTGTAGAACTGCGAAAGCAGATCGGCCGTGAGTTTGGGATTCTTCTCCGAGAGACGCACATCGTCCTCGTATGACACTTGAATCTTGTCACCCGATCCGATTTCCAGAATCTGGTTGGTTCGTCCCGTGGACACATCTTCGGTCACCGGAAGGATCTTGTTGCCCTTGGTATCGACGGCGGATATCGAGCCCACCTGAATTTGGCCCTTACTGATCCCGTGGAAGACGAAGCCCAACTTACGCAGGCGCATCTCACTGTTCAATTTCGCGGTCAACACCTCGCCTTCGACCGACATCGTTACGGGCCACTGGATCGCCGCTGCCAATTCAGGATGCTTCTTGATGCTGTACAAATCAGCCGCCAAGGGCTCGAAGCCCTTATCGCCCATGATGCCCAACTCCTGATATTCCGTCCCTGGCAGACTGTTCTTCCTGGGGTTGGCGGTAAAGCGATAGCGGATCTGGTGTACGCCCTGGGTTAGCTTCGTCGGGGCATATCCACGCATCCCCGTTGATTTCTCGCTTTGAGGTAACAGCTCGATTTCCTCGCCATCCACCAGGAGCTCTGCCGTCGCCGCCAGCTCCCCTTTAATGGCAAAGCTGAATTCTTGTGGGGCGTCCACGGCGATCGCCACCTGCATCCGCACCTCCACGATCTGGTCATGGTAGCCCTGGTAATTCCCCCGTCGCCATTGGATTCCTTGGCCTTGCCTGAAGGCGTATTCCATCGCCGCGGTCTCGAATGTCCAGTCATCCGCACTCGGATCCACCATGAGAAATCGGCCCGCGATATCGCCCAGCGCAACGGTCGGCATGAAGCCCAATATCCGAGCGTCCTGGTCCAGCTCGCCGGTCATCGCAATTTTTCCGATCCCGCCCAAATCGGGGCTGTTGAGCGTCACGGTGTCGAACACCGAACTGCTCATCGTGTCGACATTGATCCAGCGGTCGCCTTTCTTGGCGACGTCGCTTTTCCATGGGGTATTCTTGGTGGAGTTAATAATCGCGTGCGGATCGACACCCTCTTCGGTATCGCTGGCAGTGACCACCGGGAACGAAAGGCTCGTCTCCAGTCGTCCCTCGAAAATGCCCGTGTGGTTGCCCGTCTCGGTCAGAACGAATGCGTCCACCACGTCGCCACTGCTCGTGGTAGCCATTACCGTAACCGTGTCCGGTTCATTGGACTGGTCGCGATCGGCATCGGTCACCTGCATATTCATCCCACTACCTGGGCGAACGATGTGTTCCCTATCCTCTTTCTCCCAAGCCTGAACCTCGCCCATCTTCTGCCGTGCTTTGCGATAATCGTTGTAGCGCTTCAGCTCTTCGCCGGTGAGAATCGAACCGGCCGACGCGATGAGTTTTGCGTTGGCGGCAATCGTCAATGTCGCCGAAGGGAAATCCTGGTTGCGCTTTTTTTGATATTCCGCCTCGATCACATAAGTAATCGTGTCGGATCCCATCAGGTCCAGGCGACTATTTCCTGGTTCCGCCTCGCCCAACGCCGAGGCCAAACTGGCGTTGAACGACGTCGGGTCGTCGGTGTTGGCCACCAGCGACATCTCCTCGCGATCTCCACCGCTGGTCGTCACGATCACCGGGATAATTTGCCCGCCACCGGCCACCGCGAGGTTCGGGTCACTCAATCTCAGACGCAACGGAAGCCCCGGTGTCAGCACCCGCTGTTTCCCAGGCTTACCGAAGAGAATCACCGGATCCAGCCGATTCTCAGCGAGTCGCAACTCGCCCTCCAGCAAATGTGCCTCGGCATGATTGCTTTCTCGTGCGAAACAGGCTTTGAGATTCTCCGTCACCTCTTCAAAGTTCTCCTGGCGGTAGGCCACCAGCGCGAGCAGATAATAAGCCTCTGCCTGTCGCCCTATATCTACCGACTCGACCATGCGTTCGAGTAGAACGGTCGCGGGTCCATAACTGCTCGTCTCGACCAGCAATTGGATCAGCCGAACCTGCGCCGTTTCGTAGGCCGTCGCCGTCGCGTAGCGTTTATTGCTTCGGATCCTGCTATAGTCGCTCTGTGCGGCGGGGAAGTTTTGTTGGTCCCGATAGATGTCACCCTTAAGCAGCAGCACATCGGCAGCTGTCTCTGCATCAAGATCAGACTCCTTGAGTAGAATGGTCATAGCCAACTCCATCACAGCGTCGAACTGCTTGTCCTTGCGCATCTGGTTCATCGCCCACGTCAGATACTTCGGAGGCACGACATCCCAGTTTTCCGCCAAGGATTTCAATAGCGGCTTGGTTTGCTTCCATGCCTCCTCGACGTTTCGCTTTTCCAGCTGGACGGACGCGAGAAACAGGGGATACGCCGGATCCGTCTTCGGGACCGGAATCACCGAGTCGATGTTACCGGCCAGCCGAATCGCAGACACTTGCAAGGCCTTAATCACGTCCGCTGCTCGGGTCTTGGGTCCACCCTGCAATGCTTGCTGAATCGAAACATAGAGCAACTCCGGCACCTTGTACTCCTCCAGCATCTTCTCGAGCGGCTCGAAGTTGACTTTCAGCCGGGTCAGATCTCCGGACCTCTCTAATAGCCTCGTGATCGCAGCGGTGAGCTGCAATACTTCCTGTGCAGATTTCAGGCTGGGAGTCGTTGCATTCCGCTCCATCGCGCCCTCGAGCGAGTCAATCAGGGGACTCATTGAGTGAATATTTTTCATTTTGGCGCCATGCAGAATCGCTTCTGCCAACACAAATTCGGTGAACGGAGCGATATACTTCTTTTCCTTCTTCTCCTGCTTGAACACATACGTTTCGATCAACACCACGCCCTGCCATGCATCGCCCTTGAGTTGATACCCGCGGGCGACTGCCGCGTCGATGACCGCCCGCGCCTTGGGATCCTTCTGCACTCCGCCCGATCCCGCCAGCTGGTCAAAGCTCGCCATCCGATCGACCGGACTCGGCATCGCCAGAATCT
>CAYTSL010000126.1:0-5893 GCA_964440415.1 uncultured Flavobacteriaceae bacterium | reverse complement strand
TACCATCTCTTCCTCCTTCGTTTATTGTTTTGAATACGTTTTTTATTCCACCACCTAATATCCAGTTGCTGTCTGTTAAGTTAGGACCTATTCCACCACCACCATCTGCCATATGGCATGCTACACAATTGATATCAAAAATTGCTTTACCAGCAGAAAGATCAGAAGCATCTGTTAGTAATGTAACGGTATTCATATCAACTAAACCTTTGGCAGTTTTCTTGTACTCTTCAATATCCAGTTCTGCTTGAGCCATTTCTGTTTCAAACTCTGTCACCTGGTTAGGACCTTCAAAAATGTGGTATCTAACTAGATAGACAACTGCAAAGATTATTGTTCCGTAAAAAGCATATAACCACCATGGTGGTAAAGAATTATCTAATTCCTTTATACCATCATAATTATGATCTAAAATGATTTCACCTTCTTCTTCAATTGGTTTTCCTCCAGCTAGTTTTTTGTATAGATTCATGAACCAATTAGAACTTTTCTTTTCTTGAAGGAACCTTGCTTTTGCTTCTTCGTCCAAGCCTTGTAACATAACATTCTCTAAAGCTCCAATAATCGCTTCAATGCCAATTAGTATTATAAGCACTAATAACAAGAATAAAACAACAGCAGGGTAAGTAATAAAAGCTGGTTGTTCTCCAGAGTCAATAAAATATTCAACAAGCCCAAAGATTATAAAAAATATAACCGGAACTCTTATGTACGATGGAATTGAATTTCTCATAATAAATTATCTTGATTTTGGTTGTCTAATGGTAAATTACTAACAGTATCTATGTAATCTTTTTTGGCAGTAATGACCCACCAAAAAAGTACTACAAAGAATATAAAGAATATAAGCAGAGAGATAATAGGGTAAATTTCAATACCGTCTATAGTCTCCATATAATTTTTTACAAATTTTAACATAGCAATTAATTTTGAGCTGTAGAATTATCTACATCTGTTACTTTAATATCAGTTCCTAAACGCTGTAAATAAGCAATCATAGCTACTACTTCTCTATTTCGCATTTCAATAAAATCTTCACCATTTTCAGCAGCATATGTCTTATTATTTTCATAGGCGCTTGCGAAATCAGGATCATTGTATAGATTCTCTTCAATAGTAGTTCCTTGAGCCATCATATTACTCTGTGCATTTGTTATATCATCATCCGTATATGGGACTCCCAATTTGACCATAATTCTCATTTTTGCCTCTGTATCAGATTTATCTAATTCATTTTCAATTAACCATGGATAACGAGGCATTAAAGAACCAGAAGACGTACTTTGTGGATCATAAAAATGGTTTAAATGCCAGTTGTCTGAATATTTTCCTCCAATTCTATGTAAGTCTGGTCCAGTACGTTTACTTCCCCATAGGAATGGATGATCGTAAACATATTCTCCAGCTTTAGAATATTCACCATAACGCTCTACTTCACTTCTAAACGGACGAATCATTTGAGAGTGACATCCAACACAACCTTCTCTAATATAAATATCACGACCTTCTAACTCTAATGGAGTATATGGTTTAACACTACTTATAGTTGGAATGTTTGATTTCACCATTATGGTTGGTATGATTTGAACGATACCACCAATTAAAATAGCTATTAAAGCATAAATTGTTAGTTTGATAGGTTTACGTTCTAACCAAGTATGCCATCCTTCTCCTGCTAAACGACCTTTTGAAATACGCTGTAAGGCAGGTGCCTCAGCCAATTCATCTTGGACTTTACTTCCCGATCTAATAGTGACAATTATATTATAAACAAGAATTAATGCTCCAGTCAAATATAATGTTCCACCAATAGCACGCATCCAGTACATTGGAATAATTTCAGAAACAGTTTCCAAGAAATTTCCATATACTAAAGTCCCATCAGGACTGAATTGTTTCCACATACTTGCTTGGGTAAATCCAGCAACATACATGGGCAATGCATACATAATAATACCAAGGGTACCTATCCAGAAGTGTACATTGGCTAATCCAACAGAATACAGTTTAGTTTTAAATAATCTAGGTACTAACCAATAGATCATACCAAAGGCAAAGAAACCATTCCAAGCCAAAGCCCCAACATGCACGTGGGCAATGATCCAATCTGTATAGTGAGCAATTGCATTAACATTTTTTAATGCAAGCATTGGTCCTTCAAATGTTGCCATACCATACCCAGTAATGGCTACCACCATAAATTTTAAAACAGGATCTGTTCTAACCTTATCCCAAGCACCACGTAACGTTAATAATCCATTAATCATTCCTCCCCATGAAGGCATAATTAGCATTATTGAGAATGCAACACCTAAATTTTGTGCCCATTCTGGTAAAGCAGTATATAATAAATGGTGAGGCCCTGCCCATATATAAATAAATATTAATGACCAGAAATGCACAATTGATAGTCTATAAGAATAAACAGGTCTATTTGCTGCTTTTGGTACAAAATAGTACATTAAACCTAAAAAAGGTGTCGTTAAGAAAAATGCAACTGCATTGTGACCATACCACCACTGAACCAGAGCATCTTGAACACCAGCGTATACTGAGTAACTTTTTAATGCTGATACAGGCAATTCTAAACTATTAAATATATGAAGTACTGCAACAGTTACAAAAGTTGCAATATAAAACCAGAGTGCAACATATAGGTGACGTTGTCTTCTTTTAAGAATAGTTCCTATTAAGTTCCATCCAAAAACAACCCAAATTAGCGCAATGGCTATATCAAAGGGCCACTCTAATTCGGCATATTCTTTTGAGGTTGTATAACCTAATGGTAGCGTAATTGCCGCTCCTACAATTATTAATTGCCATCCCCAGAAATTAATTTTACTTAAAAGGTCACTAAACATTCGTGCTTTAAGTAAACGTTGAGACGAGTAATAAACACCTGCAAAAATGGCATTTCCTACAAAGGCAAAAATTACTGCATTAGTATGTAATGGTCTTAATCGACCAAAACTTAACCACGAGATACCATCGGTTAGGTTAGGGAATAAAAACATAAATGCGAGTATAAGCCCTACGAGCATACCCACAACTCCCCATAGAATTGTGGCATAAATAAACTTTTGTACGATCTTATTATCGTAATGAAACTGTTGCATTTCCATATTGATTCGTTATTTGTCTTTTTTGGTTTGTTTTGATTGTTTAGTTGTTTCTTTTATTAATTCGTCCTCGAAGAGCATGCGAACGGAAGGTGTGTAGTCGTCATCATATTGTCCGTTTTTTACAGAAAAAATAAATGCAATAAAAAACCCGACTGCTACAATTAAACTAATTGTAAGTAGTAAATAAATAACGCTCATCCCTTGAAAAATAAAGTTTAAAAATACCTTTGATATAAAACTAAAAGAATGACATTTATCATGTTTTTAGTTATTAATTTTTCTTAATGTTTTACCTAAAAAGTTAGTACTTACTGTTGCAAATATCACAATGCTTATAGAACTTAAAGGCATCAGAATAGCAGCAACGACAGGTTCTAACTGACCTGTAACTGCGAAATACAGGCCTAATATATTATATAAAAATGATAAAACAAAACTTAATTTTATTATGTTAATTGACGACTTCGAAGCTCTCATAAAATCCCACAATTCTTTAAATTTTGATGAGTCCAAAATAGCATCACAAGCTGGAGAAAACACATTAATATTTTCTGAAATAGCAATACCAACATTACTTTGTGCCAGTGCTCCAGCATCGTTCAATCCATCACCTATCATTAATACATTTTCACCATCTTCTTGTAATGATTTTATGTAGTCAAGTTTATCTTCAGGTTTCTGATTAAAATAAAAAGACGTATGCTTTGGCAATATTTCTTGAAGGCTCTCTTTTTCACCAGCATTATCACCTGATAGGATTACTAAATTATATTGAGAGGATAAATTTTTAAATAAGGGAACCAGACCTTCTCTGTAATTATTTTTAAATACGAATTTTCCTTTATAAATATTGTTCGAACTGATGTGAACAGATGTATTCAAGGTTTTTTCAGTCTTATTGTTTCCTACAAAAGATGCGGATCCTACTTTAATTTGCTTTTGATCATGAGTTGCCTCAATACCTTTTCCGAAATGTTCTTCAAAACTATCTAAAGTTAAAATATCATTTTGTTTAAGTAAGTTATACAGTGCTCTACTTAAAGGGTGGTTAGAACCACGCAACGTACTTTTTAACATCTCCTGTTCTTCTTGGGTTAATTCAACACCTTCATAAGTTATTGTGTTAGACTTACTGGTTGTAATTGTCCCGGTTTTATCAAAAATAATAGTATCCACATGAGCCAACTGTTCCAAAGCAGAAGCATTTTTTAAATAAAATTTCCGTTTTCCTAAAATACGTAATAGATTACCGAATGTAAACGGTGCAGATAAGGCTAGAGCACAAGGACACGCTATAATTAAAACAGCGGTAAATACATTTAAAGCAAGACTTGAGTCCTTATATAGCCAATATGCAGTGGCAATAATTGCTATGGATAAGATAGTTATAGTAAACCGTTTACTAACTTGATTAGTTAGATTAGAAAATGTACTCTCCTTATTGAGTTGAAAAACATCATTGCTCCAGAGTTGGGTTAAATAACTTTGTTCTACAGATTTCAAAGCTTCCATTTCAATAACACCTGCGGTTTGTTTTCCTCCAGCGAATATCTTATCTCCAGAATCTTTGAATACAACAGCTGATTCACCAGTAACAAAACTATAATCTATCTGGGCATTACCATTTATTAAAATTCCATCTACAGGTATTAATTCTTCGTTTCTGATAACCAATCTATCACCTTTTTCGATATCGTATACCTGAATATTCTCTTCAATATTATTTGTAATTCTAGTTATTGCGATAGGGAAATAGGATTTATAATCTCGTTCAAATGATAAAAAGGAATATGTTTTTTGCTGAAAATATTTTCCTATTAACAAAAAGAATACTAATCCCGTTAGACTATCGAAGAATCCTGAACCCAAATCAAAAATAATTTCTAAAGTACTTCTGATGAATAAGACTGATATACCCAAAGCAATAGGAACATCAATATTTAAAAGTTTAGATCGTAGACCTTTAAATGCTGAAATGAAATAATCTTGAGCAGCATAAAAAACCACTGGAAGTGAGAATACAAAAATGAGCCATCGGAAAAAATGTTTGTACTTGTCTATCCAGAACCCATCTACCTGAAAATATTCAGGGAATGATAAAAACATAATGTTTCCAAACGCAAAACCAGCAATACCTAATTTGTAGAGTAAAGACCGGTTAACATTCTTGCTTTTAGTATCAAAATCATCAAGACTTATGTAGGGTTCGTAGCCAATAGCTGATAAAAGTTTAACTAGATCCTTTAAAGAATATAAATTATGATCATAAGTTACACGAACAGTTTTTTTATTAAAATTTACTTGAGAGGACGATATTGATTTGTTTAGTTTATTTAGATTTTCCAAAATCCAAATACAGGAACTACAGTGGATATGTGGTATGTAAAGCGTGATAATCTGAACATTAGTATCGTTAAATTCTAATAGCTTTTCTTTTATTTTTTCGTTGTCAAGAAAATCATATTTTCCTTCAATTTCAGATGGAATTGCTCCTGGAGAGTTCTGTAGATCATAATAGCACGTTAGGTCGTTTTCAGAGAATATTTCATAAACCGTTTTACAACCATTGCAACAAAAATCCTTTTCGTCGTAATTAATTGTTACCGTATCACAATCATTTCCGCAGTGATAACACGATTTATAATTCATGCATTAAACCTTTTTGAACCACGCAAAGATATAAAATTGACTTTTCCCTTGAGTCACATTTATTACAATTGTATAAAATTCTTAATTCATTGTTAAGGTCATTATATTATGGATAAAAAGTA
>CAYTSL010000125.1:0-5974 GCA_964440415.1 uncultured Flavobacteriaceae bacterium | reverse complement strand
AATAAAATCATTGCCTGTGCCTTGATATTTATAAAATGTATACGTCATAGACCTAAAATAGTATCAGCAAATATAGTAATAAAACATAGTAATAGTAGATGTTAAATTACAGTTAAGCGTGTTGTTAAAAGAAGTTAAAGTTAATTATATAACTCAATAAATTTTTAAATTTAGTCGTTAACCATATAAATTAAAAACTGAAATAAAATGAAAAAGTTATTTGTATTAGTGTTGGTTTCAGTTATAGGCGGAGCTATTACTCTGGGAACCTACAAATTGTTGTTAGAAAAAGAACAAAAAGTTATTATTGAATCTGTTAATAGTCAACCCATTTTTCTTCCAACAAATTTAAGCACAATTAAAACGAATTCTACAATAACAAGTAGTATAGATTTTGTAGAAGCTGCTGAAAAAACGGTTGATGCTGTTGTTCATGTTAAGAATACTACTATATCTACAGCACCAGTGACTATCCAAGATTTATTTTTTGGTAGAGGTACAGAACGTGCTCAAATAGGAACAGGAAGCGGTGTTATTATTTCTCCTGACGGTTATATCGTAACCAATAACCATGTTATTGATGGTGCGCAATCCCTTTCTATCACCATGAATGACAATAAAACATATTCTGCCGAACTTGTTGGAACAGATTCGCGTACAGATATAGCTCTTTTAAAAATTGATGCAGATGAGGAATTGCCATATACTAGATTTGGTGATAGTGATCAGGCCAAAATAGGTGAATGGGTTTTAGCAGTTGGTAATCCGTTCAACTTGACCTCAACAGTTACAGCAGGTATAATTAGTGCAAAATCCAGAGATCTTTCCGGGCTTAATTCACAGTCGTTCATTCAAACAGACGCTGCAGTAAATCCAGGTAATTCAGGAGGTGCACTAGTAAATACAAATGGCGACTTAATTGGTATTAATACTGCCATTACTTCCCAAACAGGATCTTATATAGGTTACTCTTTCGCGGTGCCTAGTAACATAGCTAGGAAAGTAATTGAAGACATCATGGAGTTTGGCAATGTACAAAACGGAATTCTTGGTGTTACTGGTGGCGCACTAAATAGTGCTTATGCCAAAAAATTAAGTATCGACGAGACCGAAGGATTTTATATTGATGATGTCGAAGAAAAATCAGGAGCGGACATTGCAGGATTAAGAAGTGGTGATATTATAATAAAATTAGATGAAGTTGAAATATCTAAATTCGCCGACTTAAGCGGTTACCTTAATTCAAAAAGACCTAATGATGTTGTGAATGTAACTATTTTAAGACGAGGCAATCAAAAAACAGTTCCGGTTAGATTATCTAAAAAGGGTTTGGAAAAAGTTGAATTTATTGGATTAGAATTAAGAAACCTATCAAAGGAGGCTAAAAAGAAGTACGATCTAGATGGCGGAGCCTATGTCTCTAAATCTAATAATTACGAATTATATAAAAAATTAGGGCTTAAAAATGGCTATATAATTACCGACATAAATGATATACCAATAAAAAATATTGAAGACATTCAAAAATTCAAAGAGAGTTACGGAAATAATTCAATAGATAAAAGCATTGATAAAATGGGAGTAATTAATGATAATGGTCAGCGAGAACGATTTATTTTTAAGTAGTTCATTAAATTTATTAAAATCCGTTCATTGCTTAAATCCAAGAATATATTTAAATACGTATATAATTTAGTCACTTGGTAATGTGGCTAAAAAAAATTAAATATTATAAATAACTCAACCAATATTTAGTAAGTTTGTGATTATTAACTGCTAACCTATTTAAACTATTAGTAAATGACTATCAAAAAGCTAACCACCCTACTTTTACTATTAAATCTCTCACTTTTAACAGCCCAAAACCCACCACAAGAAAAATTATCTCTTAATAGTGGTACCATTGACAATCAATTTGAATTTGTGATCAAAAAATCCTATACATATAAAGGCAATGGAAAAATCTATAAAAATGTAGAAAGATATTGGCTTGATGCTTTAAGAGCGCATACCATAGATTCATTGAATGCTGTTAAAGATCAACTTAATAGCACAAAACAGTTGGTAGATAATCAAGATAAAGAAATACAGGTTTTAAAGACCAATTTAGCCGATACCAACTCTACATTAGATCAAACCAATTTAGAAAAGAACAGTATGTCCTTATTTGGTTTCTTAATGAGCAAAACAGGGTATAATGTGTTATTGTGGTCAATTATTGCTGGTTTACTAGCATTGTTATTATTTTTCATCTATAAGTTTAATAACAGTAATGCCATTACAAGACAAGCTAAATTTGCTTTATCAGAGACCGAAGAAGAATTTGAAGATCACAGAAAACGAGCTCTGGAACGCGAGCAAAAAGTTATGCGACGCTTACAAGATGAGTTGAATAAGCAAAAAGCAAAATCCAAATAGTACAAAACATAACTAAAAAATCTGTAATTTCGATTACAGATTTTTTTTATGACCATTATTCAAGCAACAATTGATCACCTCAACGATCTTATTCCTTTATTTGATGGATATAGAGTATTCTATAGACAAAAATCAGACATAAGAGCGGCCAAAGAATTTTTATACAAGCGACTTGCCGCACAGGACACAATTATATATATAGCCTATATGGATAAAAAAGCAGTTGGTTTTTCCCAACTATTCCCAAGTTTTTCTTCTGTAAGTATGCAACCCTTGTACATTCTTAACGATTTGTATGTGGATAAGAACTATCGGAAACAAGGAATTGGTGGAGCCCTACTAAACAAGGCAAAGCAATTGTGCAAAGAGAATAATTATAAAGGTTTGGCTTTGCAAACAGAAAAAAACAACCCGGCACAACATTTATATGAAAGTTTAGGCTGGAAAAAAGATAAAGATCTGCAATACTTTTGGTTGAGTGACTAACTTGATCTTGTAAGAAAAAACAACTAATTTCGTTTAACGACTGATATAAAAAACTTGTGCTGAACTTGTTTCAGTATTGAAATGTTCCATATCAAAGCATTGTACAACATTTGACCAAAAATCTCATTTCAAAACAAAAAATTAAACTGTATGAAAAAAAATTTATTGTCCTTAACTTTTTGCGGACTAACTTTAATTGGACAATCACAAAATGCGAGTGTTGAACAATCAACTTTCGGAATCCAAACAGGCTTATTAGGAATTTGGGTGCATAATGAGTCGAAATTATCAAATCAATTCGCTTTAAGAAGTGAGATTGGACTTGATACAGGTATATATGGAAGTGATGTTAATGATATTGATGGGTTTTTACTCACACCGACAATAACATTAGAACCTCGTTGGTATTATAATCTAAATAAAAGAGAAGGTAAATCAAGGAGAATAGATGGTAACAGCGGAAATTTTATATCAATAAAGACAACATATCATCCTGATTGGTTTATGATTTCTAATGAAGACAATATTAATTTTATAAGTGATATTTCCATTGTGCCAACTTGGGGAATTAGAAGAAATGTTGGTAATCATTTCACATATGAAACTGGAATCGGAATTGGCTACCTACATTACTTTAAAGAGGATAATGTGGTTTTAATAAATGAAAGCGATGTCGCTGTGAATTTACATTTACGAATTGGCTATCGATTTTAATATACAAATTGAATAAAATGGTTCTTTGCATCTGTATAGAAAGAGAGGACTCGCACGTGTACTGGAACTGTAATTCTAAAACACGTTATAGGTCTCCTCTTTTTCTATGTGAATCTATTTATTAAAAACTAAAAAAACACGTTAAACGAAACTCAAAAAATCAATTCTTTTCTTTCTAATTGAATATTTGCATCTTTGCATATATGAGAATTGATATCATTACCGTTTTACCAGAATTACTCAAAAGTCCGTTTGAAGCATCCATTTTAAAACGTGCCATAGAAGCAAATTTGGTTGAAATCCATCTTCATAATCTGCGTGATTACACCACAGACAACTATAAATCGGTTGACGATTACCAATTTGGTGGTGGTGCAGGAATGGTTATGATGGTAGAACCTATAGATAAATGTATTTCTGGTTTAAAAGCAGAACGAGACTATGATGAGATAATCTATATGACACCAGATGGTGAACAATTCAATCAAGGAATAGCCAATCAATTGTCTTTAAAACAGAATATCATTATACTTTGTGGGCATTATAAAGGTGTTGATCAACGCGTTCGTGATCATTTTATAACCCGTGAGATCTCTGTAGGTGATTTTGTTTTATCTGGAGGAGAACTGGGAGCTGCAGTATTGTGTGATGCTGTGATACGTTTAATTCCTGGAGTTTTAGGCAACGAAACCTCTGCATTGACTGATTCGTTTCAAGATAATTTATTGGCACCACCAATTTACACTAGACCAAGAGACTATAAAGGATGGAAAGTTCCAGATGTGTTATTCAGTGGTAATTTCCCTGAAATTGAAGAATGGAGAGATGATGAAGCTTATAAAAGAACAAAGGACAGACGTCCAGATCTACTAAATGAATAAGCTTTAAATAAATATAATTAATAATTGTGCATTATCAATTATTAATTATATTTGCAGCCAATTTCGGGTTAACCTCTGGCGAGAATCGTGAATGTTATTTCGAATTAATTTTCAAATAGATTTTAAGATGGAATCTTTATTAAAATATGTTCAGGACGAATTAGTACCCAAAAAGGATTTCCCTGAATTTTCTGCTGGTGATACAATCACTGTGTATTACGAAATTAAGGAAGGAAGTAAAACACGTACCCAGTTCTTTAAAGGTGTTGTTTTACAACGCAGAGGTACTGGAACTACGGAGACCTTTACAATTAGAAAAATGTCTGGTGGTATTGGTGTAGAAAAAATCTTTCCAGTTTATATGCCTGCACTTCAAAAAATTGAAGTTAATAAAAAAGGTAAAGTACGTAGAGCACGTATCTTTTACTTTAGAGGTCTTACTGGTAAGAAAGCTAGAATTAAAGAAGAAAGACGTTAATAAACGTTTAATATCATTGAAAAGCCCTGTAAATCGGGGCTTTTTTTTATGAACATTTGTTAATAACCTTGGTTCATAAATCGTTGATAATTAAGGTATTCAAAAATTTGTATTATTAAATTCTATGTCTACTTTAGCTAAAGAATTTGATAACGACTTCGGTCGGTTTTGGTGTCAAAACTAGATTCAATTTAAATTCTAAATAAAGTAACGTTCTTTATAAAACTGTTTTTTGAGGTCTCAAAGCACCATGTGTAGGCATGTGAAAGTGGAGAGATCATGAAGGTGTAAAAAGTACTGTATGTTTAGGCAGACAGCAACTAGGGCAACGGAAAGTTTAGGTACCCAATAGGAGCGAAAGTAAGAGTTGGGAAAGGAAACAATGAAATATACGTTGTGGGTTACGCAAGTGAATTTCAATTGATATCTCATCAAGGAAGACAGTTTAACTAAAACATTTTGGTAACAGGTCAATGCATATTGAAAGTTACACTAACAAAATGTTTTATTGAAATAGAGAAACTTGAACCGAAAAAGTGTAAGACGAAAGTTTTAACTGAAGTTAGCAGCAATGTTAAATAGGTCATGCAGAACTGTTTCAAGAAAGCCATGTCAAAATAGATTAATTTCTAGATGATATGGCTTTTGTGTTTTAGTTGAACTATGCTTTGAAGAGTTAACAAAACGAATTCAAAACATATAGTTGAACTAATCCCAATGAATATTGGGATCTTAAAGTTAGTATGTGAAATTTTTTTCTTGGTTTTACTATCTTTATTCCCAATTTAAAATCATGATCCTTCCCTTAATTCAAGATAAGACCTTTAAAGGTAAAGACTATTCTGTACAACATTTACCTAAAGCCGAATATGATAATTGTACTTTTGTAGAATGTAATTTCTCGAATTCATTCTTATCCACAATTGGCTTTATTGAATGTGAATTTGTTGATTGTAATCTAAGCATGGTAAAAGCAAAGCAATCAACCTTAAAGGAT
>CAYTSL010000124.1:0-6030 GCA_964440415.1 uncultured Flavobacteriaceae bacterium | reverse complement strand
TGAACTTCTGTTATACCTTCAGCTTCAGCCTTGTAGTTTTTAATAATTCTATGTCTTAAAATACTCATAGCAACTGCTTGTACGTCTTCAATATCAGGAGAAAATTTACCATTAATTGCTGAATGCGTCTTTGCAGCCAAAATAAGATTTTGGGAAGCTCTAGGTCCTGCACCCCAATCTATATAATTCTTAACCAAATCTGTAGCGGCTTCGCTTTCAGGTCTTGTTTTTCCAACCAAACTAACAGCATATTCAATAACATTATCTGCTACAGGAATACGCCTTATTAAATGTTGAAAATCAATAATTTCTTTAGCTGTAAATAAACTGTTAACAGAGGCCATTTCATCACTAGTAGTAGCCTTAACAACTTGAACTTCCTCTTTAAAAGAAGGATATTCAAGGTTAATTGCGAACATAAACCTGTCCAATTGAGCTTCGGGTAAAGGATAGGTTCCTTCCTGCTCTATTGGGTTTTGAGTTGCCAAAACAAAATATGGTAAATCCAATTTATAATGGTGACCAGCCACTGTAACCGAACGTTCCTGCATAGCTTCTAATAAAGCGGCTTGAGTTTTTGGAGGCGTTCTGTTAATTTCGTCTGCTAAAATAATATTTGCAAATACTGGTCCCTTAATGAATTTAAAATGCCTGTCCTCATCTAAAATTTCACTTCCTAATATATCACTTGGCATCAAATCTGGTGTGAATTGAATACGTTTAAAGTCTAACCCTAAAGCTTGAGCAATAGTATTAACCATTAAGGTTTTCGCTAAACCAGGAACACCTATCAATAAAGAATGGCCTCCGGAAAAAATGGAAATTAATACCTGGTTTACTACTTCATCTTGACCTACTATTACTTTAGCAATTTCTTTTTGAAGTTGTTTGTATTTAGTAACAAGTTGCTTAATTGCAGCTACGTCAGACATAGTTATTTTTTTAACCAGTTACTTGAATATTCACAATCTCTATGCTCGCCTATTATTTTAACATAGGTATCCATAATCTTTTCATTTTGCCATTTTTCGATGGTCTTAAATTGTTTTTCCTGTTCAGCAAGACCCTTAATTTTCAAATAATCTCTGGCAAATTCTGCTTCATGCTCATCAATCCTATCAGTTACCGTCAATATTTTGAATTTGGTATTGTTTATTCTATCCTGATCTTTAAGTATCAAACTTACTTCTCCACTTTTTAAATCTTGAATTTGAGAATACAATTCCGGATCCATTCTTGTCAGTTCAAAACTATAATCTTGAGTCTCAGGATTAATTAATTGGCCACCATCCTGTTTGGTCTCTTTTTCATCAGAAAATTCCCTTGCTGCTTCTTTAAAGTCTAATTCACCATCAACTATCCGTTTCCTAATCTTTTCTAGTTTTTCTTTAGCATCTTCAATAGTTTCCTCGTTCACCTCTGGTTTAATTACAATATGGCGTACGTCATATTCTTGACCACGAATTTTATCCAGCTTAACAATATGGTATCCAAAATCTGTTTTAAATGGTTCAGAAACTTCTCCTTCTTGTAAACGAAAGGCAACATCTCTAAATTCCTTTACCATTCTTGGTTGCTTCCTATTTAAAGTATATTTTCCTCCGTTAGATCGCGATCCTTCATCTTCTGAATATAATACTGCCTTTGTTGCAAAACTAGATCCATTGTCTACTACATCTGCCTTAATTTGATTTAATTGATCAATCACTTTCTGAATCTCATCTGTTGTTGATTTGGGCATTACAACAATTTGTGCCACCTTAAGTTCAGTGCCAAAAGTTGGCCTTTCTTCCTTTGGTATGTTATTGAAGAACTGTCTAACTTCCTCTGGTGTGACTTCAACATCTTCAATAATTTTTTGCTGCATTTGGCTGGCCAATCTATTGTTCTTATTTATCTCAAACATCTCATCTCTAAAGCTCTTTTCATCTTCCTTGTTGTAAAACTCTAAAAGGCGTTCCATAGAACCGTTGGTTTGCTGTAAAAATTGATCGATCTGTTGATCTACGTATGAAAGTATTTCTGTATCAGACACTTCTATACTATCCTGAATGGCGTGATGGGCATACAATTTATCCTCTAATAATTTGCCGAAAAGTTGACAGCGTGATATTTCGGCAGTAGATACTCCTTGCGCCTTCAATTGTTGGAATGTTTTATCAATATCAGAATCTAAAACAATAAAATCTCCTACTACTGCTGCAACACCATCGACCTTAAATGGTTTGAATGGGTTTACACTGTCCAATACAACATTAGACTCTTCTTTTTCTATTTTATCTTCTATAATTTCTTGTGAATGACCTGTGAATGAAATGAAAACAGCTGTAAAAAAAAGTAAGTATGGTAAATTAATTGAAAATTTCAAATTGTTTATTTTTAATTGCATCTGATGTAATATCTTTTTCTAGTTCTCTAATTAACTCGAGCTTTCTTCTGTTAATGACTATTTGATCTATTGTAGGTTTTACATATTCTAGCGGTGCAGTTTCGTTCCTAATCAATACATCATTAATCTGCATCAAATATACTCCTAATGAATCTTTGAGTTGTATAAAATTAGATTTTTTTAACAGTTGATTTTTGTTTTCTGATGTTATAACAGGAATTTTGTTAACTGCCTGACTTAATTTTATCCAAATTGAATCATTAAGTGAATATGAACTGAATTGAATTGAAATGGAATCTAGAATAAACTTATCTTCATTATTGAATCTCCTGAAACGTTCTTTTATTTTGGAAAAATCAGTTATGTTTTCATCTACTTTTATATATCTCAATTTAATAAGTTCTTCATTAAGCTTAAAAGTTTCACTGTTATTATTATAGTACTCTTCAGCTTCTTCTGTTCCAACGTTCACGTTTAAATCTCTCGTAACTAGGGCTTCTAAATAAGTTTTAGTATAAAGATCCTTTCGATACTGATCAACTAATTTATGGAATTCTGCTTGTTTTTCGTCAGAAATATTTAATTCTGCTCCATCAATTAAAAGCTGTTGCGTTGCCCAACGTGTAATATAATTATTAACTATTAACGTACTGTCCTGGGTACTTGTTTCTGCCGTTATCAAATCCTGAATATCCTCTTCATACAGATAGGATTCATTCACTCTTGCAATTGCATTTTGTTGATCTTTCCTAACAAAATAATCGCAGGAAGTTAGAATAAAAAAACAAATAGCTATGTAAAATGAGTTCTTCAATTAGCTTTTTATTTGCGATTTAATTTTATTTAAAACCTCTTTATTTATGACAACTTTATATGTGTCATGTAATGTCTGCATCCAAGATTTTTCTTTTTGATCCTGAAAGTCTGTTACTACTCTACCTCGTGCATCTTCAAACGATAATTGTTCTTTTGGAAGAATTTTATTCACTTGACAAACTATGAAGGAATCATTGTGTTTGTAGATTTTAGAAACACCAGTTTTAAAATCAAAATCTGATGGTAAAGCCTGATGGTTTTTATCCATGATACCAGATGTGAAAATGACATTTACTTTACCTTTTTTATTTAGTGCTTCTTTAATTTTGTCTTCTGTTGAACCGTTAGAAAGTAATTTAGACGTTTTAGCAATTACTTTTTCATTTGGTGAAGATGCAACAATTGCATCTATTCTTTCATTTAAAAAATAATTGTTTTGGTTTTTATCATAAAATGATTTTAGCCCAAGGCTGTCTTTTTTGGCAGCATTCCAAATTTCAGATTCCATTAACTCAAATAGTAAAAGTCCGTCTCTGTATTCACTTACTATATTAGCAAACTCTTGATTTTCTTCTTCTAAATTATCTTCATAATATTTTAGAACAGAACTATTAATAAACTCTTGGTAGTAATCGTTTACCAAATCTGGAATTTGTTTTTGACTTCTATTCTTTCTTTGAGCATTGAGCAAATAATTTGCGAAATCTAAATAAGTAATTTCCTTTTCGCCAATCTTGTTTAAAGATTTTTCTTTATCCAAGGTTTGAGGAATTTCCCAAGTACGTTTAAAGAAAGAATCAGTAACAACTGTATTGAAATAATTAAGAGCTTCTTTGTTATCAGAAACTTTGTAGTAATCCTTTATTTTTTTTGTGAACGATTCATTAATAAGTTTAGATCGAGAATCTCGTTTAACCTTTAATTCTAATTGCCCTCTCATTTCATCAAATGACCCAACAGGTTTTTTCTCAATAAGCTTTATTATATGCCATCCTATTTCAGATTTTACAGGTTGCGAATAATCACCTTTATTTTCTAAACCAAAAGCTGTTTCTTCAAATTCTTTTGAGTTTAACTGTCCACTACTAAATGCAGATAACTTGCCTCCTTTGTTGGCCGAACTTTTATCATCTGAAAATTGTTTTGCCAGATTTTCAAATTTTTCACCTTGTTGTAGTTTGGTGTAAATCTCCTTTATTCTGTCTTCAGGGTTTTGAATTGTGTCTGTCGTTTTGCTTTTAGTCGAAACCAAAATATGAGCAACTTCTACCTCGCCTCTTGATTTCCGTTTATCAAATATTTTTACAACATGGTATCCAAATCTCGTTCTAAAAGGTTGTGATAACTCACCAACTGGTGTATTAAAGGCTGCAGATTCAAAAGCGTATACCATCCTAAAACCACCAAACCAACCAAGGTCTTCGGCAAATATGGTCTGTCCATTGTGGACTTCCTTTTTAACAGTTTCAAACCCTTCATTTAAAACTCTTTTACGCAATTTTATAATTTCATTATATGCTTTTAAAGTATCTTCTGCCGGAGCATCTTCAGGTAATCTAATTAAGACATGGCCTGCATTTACCTCATAAGAAATTCTTTCATAAGCCTCTTTTACAAGTGACTCTGTGACTTGAGTGTCTGTTAAAAAATTCTTTGCTAATTGTTTTCTATAATTTGAAAATTCTCGAAGATATTCTGGTTTTTCATTCAGTCCTAATTCTTTAGCCTCTTGAAGCTTTAATTTGTAATCGACGAACAGATCCAAATAATTATCAATATCCTTTTGAGATTCGTCCTTAACAAGATCCAGATTTTTATTATAAACCCTAATAAATTCAGATGCTAAAACCTTTTCACTATCAACGGTAAAAAGCACCTCATCTTTGTTGATTTGCGCATTGCAATACAACGAAGAAAATACTATTACAAAAAAGAATAAAAATTTAATTTTCATTAGTCAAAATATTTAATTTCAAATAAGAGCAAAAATACTAATATTAGTATATTATACAAGTTCGATTAACAAACGATTAAGAACTTACTTTAGTATCAATATTATTCCATTTTTTATCAAGAAGAAATCAGTGCTTTTAAAATTATATTGGTGCCACTTGTCTTATCGATTTTAAAAATTTCCGTATTTTAATACAATTAAAGCCATCCAATTATGAAATACACTAGTGAAATTATTGTAGAACTGCCCTTGAAAGAGTTTTTAGAAAAAATGGACAACTCTGAAAATATGAAGCACTGGCAAGTAGGCCTTGTGAATTACGAGCAATTAGAAGGAACCCCTGGAGAGGTAGGTGCAAAAATGAAATTGAGCTATAAATTCAAAAAGAGAGAGATGGAACTTATAGAAACCATAACTCATAAAAAGCTGCCAAATGAGTTTCACATGACCTATGATACCAAAGGGATGGTTAATAAGCAAGAGAATTATTTTGAGCAAACTCCAGAAGGTCATACAAAATGGAAAAGCGTTGCCGAATTTATTCCTGACAATTTCATGATGAAAGTAATGACTACCTTTATGAAGGGAGTATTTAAAAAGCAGACCATGAAGTATATGACCGATTTTAAAAATTTCGCCGAAAAAGGAACTTCTGTAGCTAATGCGTAAACTAAAATTAATTTGGGATTTTCGTGGACCTGATGCCTTTAAAATTGCAGAACATCATGTTTTACATTTAAAGGAGTACATAGCAATTCAACAAACAGATTTGGATATTACAGATTTTGAACAAGTATCAGATCTTCATGCCATAGCTTTTATGGTGGTCAATGAAAACGAAATGAAACCTATTAGAGATGCTTTAAAACCT
>CAYTSL010000123.1:0-6066 GCA_964440415.1 uncultured Flavobacteriaceae bacterium | reverse complement strand
CATTATTAACGTTGGCCATAATCGCGTCTCTAACAGTATCACCAACAAGAAATACAAACAATTCATCGACCTTTCCTTTTAATGACATTCTTCCCATTCCTCCACTTTTTTCCGCTGATTTATAACGCCTAGACATCATTGGGAATATATCACTATTATAAAACAAAAGGGCTTTTACACCTTTTTCTATAGCAGCTTCAGATTTTGCCTTAAATTCCTGTCTGCTTTCTGACCATTTAGATGATTCTTTTGAGCCTGATATAATATAAGTGCCGTCTTCATTTTTTGGCTCTCCAGTTTTCACTAAAACCACTTTACCGGTAACATCTAAATTATTAAAATCAGAATAATTTTCATCATCAATACCATAACCAGCATAGATAATTTCATTAACTGAAAATTCTTCGGTTGAGTTTGATGAAAAAGAAATAAAATCATTAAGATGCCCATATGCTACATTGTTAATAGTAATGGTTGCTTGTGGACTCTTACCAACAACAAGAGGTACTTCTTGAAAATAGTCATCCTTATCAATTGGAGAAGGTATTCCCAAATTAATATATTGATTTTTTAAGAATTCTACAGCTTTTTTTTGTCCGGATGCTCCTGTTTCTCTTCCTTCAAATTCATCAGAGGCATATTTAAACAAATCTGTTTTAAGTTCTTCTAAAGTTATAGAATTGGCATAAGCTTCGGGATTTCCATTTTCTATTGATTTTTCAATATTTGAAGTAGTGTTTTGTGCATTACCACAACTATAAAAAATGGTTAGTGATAATAAAAGGAACAACATTCTTGTCATGATATAAATTTGATTTACAATATTTTACTATAATACGAAATAAGTTAATTCAATAAACATAGTTATATGGCTATTTAACAAAATTTTACAAACAAACAGCCAGCTATTTTATTGAATATCGGCGACTATTCTTTTTTCTTGATTTGCAAGTTGCCAAGCTGTGGCAAAAATTAATTTTGTTCTTAAAGTAAGAAGGTCAAAATCAATTTTATCTACTGTATCTGTAGGTAAATGATAATCTTCATGGGCCCCATTGAAGTAGAATATTACAGGAATATTGATTTTTGCAAAGTTATAATGATCACTTCTATAATAAAACCTGTTTCTATCGTTTTCATCATTCAAAGTGTAATCAAAATCAAGATTAAAATAGGTCTGATTGACTTTTTCAGAAATGAAATGTAATTCAGTACTCAATCTATCAGAACCAATAAGGTAAATGTAATTTTTATTTTTTTTATGTAAAGCGTCAACACGTCCAATCATATCAATGTTTAAGTCACAAACAGTATTTTCTAACTTAAAAACAGGATGTTTTATATAATATCTTGATCCATATAACCCGTTTTCTTCGGCAGTCACATGTAAAAATAAAATGGAACGTTTTGGTTTGAATCCTTGGCTTTCAGCCAGTTTGAATGCTTGCGCTATTTGGAGTAGTGCTGCAGTTCCAGATCCGTTATCATCTGCTCCATAATATATTTGCCCATCTTTAACTCCTAAATGGTCCATGTGAGCAGATATAATGACAACCTCTTCAGGTTTTTCTTCGCCTTTAATGTAGGCTAGAATATTTTCAGAATCTTTTAAAATTAGTTCTTCAAAGAACTCTTTGGGTATTAATTGTTTGTATTGGTTGTTTTGTAAAGGAGAATTGATCTCGTTTTTGATATAGAAGTTTTTTATATAGTCTGCTGCTTTTCTTTGTCCAATTTCTCCAGCTTCTCTTCCTAAAAATTCATTCGAAGCGAACTCTGTAACTATTGTATTGATTTCATCAGAAGTAATAGTTTTAGCATACTTAACAACTACTGCACTATCCTTAATTTTTATATTGGATTTTAAATTGTCAATTTTTAAACTGTGTTTTGTTTGAGCGCAAGAACCTACTAAAATAAATGAAGCTGTCACAAAGTAGACTAAAAATTTCATAATTTGGGAATCAGATATTTGTTAATTTATTGAATCTGAAACTTCAAAGTTATCTAATTCTTCTAAATTTTCAAGTTCTTCAATCGCTTTTTCTTCTGATTGTTCATTTTTTTCAATGAAATCTTCATCCACTTTTACCTGTAACTCACCTGCAAAAATATACTTGTAAATTATTATAGCAAAGGCAACTAATGACAAAACAAAAGTGAATTTAATCAACTTTTTCCCTTCATTTTTTGCAATTAAAAAAGCAATTAAAACAAAAATCAAAGAAACAATAGCTGGAATTAAAGCAATTTTTTCTAATGGTAAAATTGCTAGTATAATAGCCAGAATTGCTGCTATTAATCCTAAAATAGAAAATAGAATTCTCATAATATATTAATTTTTAAGTCCTGTTGCAGATTGTATTTTTAATTCTCCACTACCTACAGCAATTTTAAATTTGGCATAAACCGGTATTTTGTTTTCATCTGCTGTTAACCAAAGTAAATTGTTGTTTTTCCCTTTTAAAACATCACTATTAGCGACATTAATAGCTAATTTATAACATTCTTTTTTACCTAATTTGGTATTAATGGTTTCAATATCTAAAAGGGTGAAACTAATGCTAGTTTCTTTATTATCAAATAGAATAACAAAAGTGTCACTACTTCCAATTTTAGCTTTACGGATATCTAAATTCCTTATATGGTAGAGGGTAGTCACCAAATCCTTTGTGTTTGGACTAATTTTGACATTAGTTTCACGATCCCAAAAGCCAGATTCAAAATTTTTGCTTTTTTGTCGCCTAAAACTTTTTACTGTTCTAGTTTTATGGTTAAAATTATATTTAACAAACTTATAATGGCCACCTTCGTCAATTTCACGCTTGTATAAATATGGAGTGAGAGTTTTTGGACTTACATAACTCTCATAGAGGTCTCTGATTTTAAAAAAACTGTCCCATTTGCTATATGTACTAGCTGAACATTTTAGTTTTAACAGTGTATTGTTTGAAGTTTTAATTTCACTGGTCTGCATAGTCAATTGAGCTAAATCTGTCATTAAACCAGACATATTATAAGAAGCTGTAAAAATCAGCTTTTCCCCAGCTTGAAATGCTTTTACTTCATTTTGTGAAAAAGATAAGTACGAAATAAAAAATAATAAAAAAACTATTGATCTCATAATAAAATATGTTACAAATATAGTGTTTGTGTAATCACAAACTATACCGAAACGGTGAATTAAGGATTATTATTATAATTGACAAATATCATTTTATGGTTTCTTTTTAAAAACTACATTTAGTCATAAACATCCTGTATCATGAAATCAATATTATTACCTACCGATTTTTCTCAAAATTCAATTAATGCCATTCACTATGTCCATGAAATGTTTAAAGGCGAAAGATGTGAATTTTACTTACTTAATGTACAAAAAGCGTCATCATACGTATCAGATGATTTGATGACATTGCAACCTACAACTACCATATACGAGAATTTAATTCAGAACTCAAAAAAGGCCATAGAAAAAATTGTTACTAGCGTTCAAAAAAAGTATGTAAAAGATAATCATATTTATCACTCTTTGGTTGATTATGACAATTTTATAGAAGCTATTAAGCAACTCGTAAAATCTAAAGATATATGTCTAATAGTTATGGGGACTAAAGGTGCAACAGGAGCGGAAAAGGTACTTTTTGGAAGTAACACAGTTAAAGTAATTCAACGAAATGACTGTCCTGTTTTGGCTGTGCCAAATAATTGCAGGTTTAGTGGGTTAAAGAAAATCGCTTTTACTTCTAATTATCTAACTTACTATAAAAAGGAAGAATTAAAACCTTTAATAACTTTGGCAAATACATTTGAATCTAAAATAGATGTTTTACATATTACAAAAGGAGAACATTTAACTGAAGGTCAAGAGAATAATCGTTCTTTCCTTGATGAATGCTTTAATAATCTAAATCATGAGTTCATTAATTTGGCAAATACCGATTTATTTAAAACAGTGGAGCATTATTTATTATATAATGAAATAGATCTTTTGGCAATGATGAGCAGAAAACATTCATTTTTAGAAAGACTGTTCATTAGGCATAATGTCGAAAAGTTCGCCTTTCAAATATCCATACCACTATTGGTAATGACAAATACTGGAAAATTAATTGAATAATAATTTTATTTTTTGTGCTTTTTGTGTAACAAAGGTTACCAAATTTCATGACCTAAATCATTTTATGAAAATTCTTGTCACGTTACTTTTACACTGTAATTAAAACAAGTAAGTTTTGATTACTGTTCAAACTTAAACATGCAGATGAAAAATCTAATTATACTTGGCGCTGGTACTTCGGGAACAATGATGGCCAACCATTTAGTGTCTAAACTCCCAAAGAAAGAGTGGCAAATATCAATAGTTGATCAATATAAAACGCATTATTATCAACCAGGATTTTTATTTCTTCCGTTTGATACCTATACAGAAGCGCAAGTTAAAAAGGAAGGGAATAAATTTATTCCAAAAGGCGTAAAATACATTCAGAAAAAAATTGAAAAAATACTGGCAGAAGATAATAAAGTTAAACTAGAAGATGAAACTTTAGATTACGATATATTAATTATTGCAACAGGATCAAAAATTGCTCCTGATGAAACAGAAGGACTTTTAGGACCACTATGGAGAAAAGATATTTTTGATTTCTACACCTATGAAGGTGCTTTAGCATTGAGAAATAAACTTCGTGAATGGGAAGGTGGAAAACTTGTAGTTCATTTAACCGAAATGCCAATAAAATGCCCTGTAGCTCCTTTAGAATTTTCCTTTTTAGCTGATTCATTTTTTAATAAAAAAGGAATGCGAGATAAGGTTGAAATCACCTATGTCACTCCTTTGTCAGGTGCTTTCACAAAACCTACCTGCACCAAAGCGTTAAATTACTTACTTGAAGAAAAGGATATCAAAATTGAAACAGATTTTGCGATCATGGAAGTTGATAATGATAAAAAGGAAATCATCGATTATGCTGAAAAAGCGATACCTTTTGATCTGTTGGTGACTGTACCTACGAACATGGGAGATGAAGTAATAGAGAGGTCTGGATTAGGAGATGACCTAAATTTTGTCCCAACGCACAAACATACACTGCAGTCTAAAGAGCATGATAATATTTTTGTAATAGGCGACGCCACTGATGTTCCAGCTTCAAAGGCTGGATCTGTAGCCCATTTTCAGGCAGAAACTTTAACCGATAATATTATTCTTTATACCAAAGGATATAGTCTTAAAGAAGAGTTTGATGGCCACGCCAATTGTTTTATTGAAACAGGAAATAATAAGGCTTTATTGATCGATTTTAATTATGATCAGGAACCAGTTCATGGCACATTTCCTTTTGCTAAAATAGGACCTCTACGATTACTAAAAGAAAGTGTATTCAACCATTGGGGCAAACTGGCCTTTAGATGGATTTATTGGAACATGTTATTAAAGGGAATAGCAATTCCTTTCGTAACAAGGAATATGAGCTTTAAAGGAAAAATATTTGACATAAAAGCAGAAAAACAAGAAGTATAAAATTTAAATTAAACATATAGAATTATGGATTTAACAATAGCAGGCATCAGATTGGATGTCACAGAAGATGGATATTTAACAGATCTATCTCAATGGAATAAAGAAATTGCACTAGAAATAGCAAAGCAAGAAGAAATTGAATTAACAGATAAACACTGGGAAGTAATCACTTGGATTCAGGAGCAGGTAAAGAATGATGTAGCATTATCTGTAAGAGGCGTTAAGAAAAGTGGTGTGGTAGACATAAAGCAGTTTTATGCTTTATTCCCAGGTGGACCGCTTAAAGTATCTACAAAAATAGCCGGAGTACCTAAACCAAAAAGTTGCATTTAATTTAATATTCAATAAAATTTAAAACGATTTAAAAAATACAATCATGAGTGAAACTAAAGTAAAAAAAATGCTTTTCATCTTATCAAAAGCTACTATAGAAAATGCATACGCGGCATTTGTAATGGCTAATGGAGCTAGAATGGAAGGTATTGAAGCAGAAATTTTCTTTACATTTTTTGGACTGGAAGCAATTCAGAAGAAAAAATTGGAAC